>JARGGJ010000009.1 GCA_029210915.1 Patescibacteria group bacterium | reverse complement strand
GATTGGCATAGATCGGTATCTTACCTGAGTTCCTGAGGAATCTCGGGTTGTTACCGATGTGTCTCATCAAGTGCAGATGTGAAACCGTAAACTATAAAGAATAAAAATAAACCAGCACTTGTTTGACGTATGCAGTTAAAGACTCCATTATGTATGAATTATGTCTACAATAAAAAAACTTTTGAGTGACGCAAATGATTTGGATCGCAGAGAGGCGATTTTGTTGTTAGCTTACGCCGCCCATGTATCCGGAACATACATTGCAGCGCATATGGATGAGCAGATTGGTGAGATATACGCAAAAAAGTTTTTAAGATTAATTGCTCGCAGACGTAAAAATGAACCAATCGCTTATTTGGTTGGATATCAACCTTTTTATGGATTGGATTTTAAAGTGAATCGCACTACACTGATTCCCAGACCGGAAACCGAAGTCTTAGTTGAAAAAATTATCACGGACATGAATAGGGAAGTGAAACGCAAGAAAAAATTGATTGCAGTTGATATTGGTACAGGTTCGGGGTGCATTGCTTGTGCAATTAAAAAAAATCAACCCGAGGCAGAGGTAGTAGCGAGCGATAATTCCCCCGCTACACTTAGCGTCGTAAAATATAATGCTAATAAATTATCCACACCCTTGGAACTTATCCACAGTAATCTTTTTGAAAAGAAAATGGGCTCTGTGATAGCTCGAAAAATTTCCAACAAAGAGAGCGTAGCGCTTTTTGTGGCAGCCAATCTCCCCTACCTCCCCCACTCCGATATGGATACCATGCAAAAAGATGTAATCAATTATGAACCAAAAAATGCGCTATTTGCCGGTGATAACGGCACGGAATTGATTAAAAAATGTATTCAACAATTGGAAAAATTCTTAACCCCCTACTCTACTGCAAAATTAAGCTGGCACTTATATTTTGAAATTGATCCGAGGCAAGTTGCCGAGCTCAAAAAATTCGTAAAAGAAAATCTTCCCAATGCTAAAATAAAATTTGAAAAAGATTTATGCGGACGGGTGCGGTTTATGATATTAACTAGGCACGCTTGATATCCGCTCCTAAGCCTTTGAGTTTTTCGATAAGATTCTCGTAGCCGCGTTCGATATGTTCTACGCCGGTGACGGTGGATTTACCTTTGGCCATAAGAGCGGCGAGAATGTATGAGAATCCGGCTCGTAAATCAGGGATAGTAATTTCTGCAGCTGTAAGAGGAGTCGCACCCACGATGATGCAGGAGTGTTTAAAGTTTTGATGCTGGTATCGGCATTGTCTGGAACCTAAACAATCGGAGTGCAGTTGAATGGTGGCTCCCATCTTTTTTAAAGCTTCCGTGTACCCAAATCGATCTTCAAAGATCGTTTCATGAACAATGGAAACTCCATCCGACTGTGTTAGAAGCATTACAAACGGTTGTTGCCAATCGGTCATAAAACCCGGGTGAACATCCGTTTCCAAGGTGATTGGACTGTATTTTTTTGCCGAACCAAAGACGATGCCATTTGGTTTGATGGTAAATGGTACTCCAACACGGCGTAATGCGTTAAGGAAGGTTAAAAGATGGTCTTGCTCGGCTCCTTCAACAAAAACTTCACCTCCGGTTATTGCGGCCGTAATACCAAAGGAAGCTGCTTCGATGCGATCATGTATTACATTGTGCTCAGCACCCGATAGAGACTCAACTCCTTCGATAACCCAAGTGCGGTTAGCCTCGAGATTGATTATCGCTCCCATGGATTGTAAGAGTTTGGCAGTATCCATTATTTCAGGCTCTATGGCTGCATTTGAGATGGTTGTTGTTCCCTTAGCACGTACCGCGGCAAGCATTAAGTTTTCCGTGGCGCCAACCGACGGAAACGGAAGCTCTATCATTGCGGCTTGCAGTTCTTTGGCTTTAACAGTGTAGCAATCTTCCTCGTAAATTATTTCGGCACCCATCTTTTTAAAACCGTCCAGGTGAATATCTACCGGTCGTGCTCCGATTTTACAACCGCCCAACATTGGTATGCGGGCCTCGCCAAAACGATGTAATAGCGGACCAATGAGTAAAATCGGTATTCTATTCTTACGACTAAGCGCGGAAGCTACATCGCCGTTCTTAATAGATTTGGAATTAATAATGACTTCATCATTTTTGTGGGCTATTTTTACTCCCAGACTTTTTAACAGTTCGATAGTGGCATCAACATCACCAATTTGCGGAACGTTGGTTAGCTTAACTTCATCGTCAGTTAAAAGCGATGCCACCATCTGTTTGGTAGCGGCATTTTTTGCTCCACCGATTTTTACAGAACCGTATAAAGGTTTTCCGCCGTTTACGATATAAGCAGGGTTGGAATTTTTTTTCATAAGTTACATTACGAATTACGAATCGAGCTGAGCTCGATTCGTAATTAGTACGGTTATTATTCTTCTGATTTAAACTTTGGTTCGTATTTTGGCAAAGAAGCGATCTCTATCCAGGTATTACCACGTAAAAAAGCAACGTCCCGGCCATCGGGTGTATTGATTTTGTAAAAATCCCCGGCTGTACGAGACCAGACTATTTCTTTAACTTCGGCACCGGCAAAGTACCAACCTTTGCCCTCGCCGGTTGTGCGAATATACAATCGGCCTTTATCATCTAAAACTTTTTGATCGGTGGATAAAACTAAAATATTTTTTGCGTTAATTGGCGTTCCCTTTTTATCTTTATCGCGAGAGCCCGCCAAATATCGCTCATAGGAATTGGATTCCTGATCATAAACCCATTTAACTTTATAACTACCATCAAAAGGAATCGTGACATCTTTAATATTGCCGGGTGGTATATCCTTATCTTCATCTGTAAAAATCCACGGAGTAAAAATGCCCGGTTCCCATTCTTTATCGGCTTCGACTTTGTTTAGATTTTCAGAGCTGGTGAAGACGTTGTGTGGGGCGGCGCGATACTTAGAACGCCAGAAGTATCTCTCCCCCGCCATTTCATCTAGATTGCGAAAATTGGTTAAACCTCCAATCCGGTTTAAAGCTTCGGGACTACCACCGACGTGAGCATAGATTGCATCTAAAGATTGTGCCCATTCAACATAATAAGGACGAGCAGAGCGAACAGGACCGATTTCCTCGGCGGTTGTAGAGGCGTTAAAGACCGCCATTAAGCGAGTGATACCACCCTCAACAGAGGCTTCAAAAACCAAACTGGCCTCGGCGATGCCCGCTAATGGCCGTGCATGTACTTGGTTTTCAATCATTACAGCACGTGGGAGTAATCGCGATTCTGATTCCGGAACACGGATACCATCGAGCCAACGGGCGACCAGACCATCGTTTGGTTCGGTGCTGGTTGGCGCGGCCATTGCGGTATTTGTTTGCGATTTATCGCCATCGTTGCCGTAGAGTGCATACGCCAAAAATCCAACACTAAGTGCTAAAATCAAAAAAGCGCCCCCAGCCAAATACGGCCAGTGACGCTTTACCCATGTCGCGACTAATAGAACTATCTCTTTATTATTTTTTGATCCCTCCTGACGCTTGATCATGGCGTTTTTTCAGATGTTATTCTTTCTTATCATTACCCGCTTCATCGGTTGCAGCCGCTTCTTCGCCCTCTTTCTTTTCATCAGCCTCTGATTTAACTGCCGTAACATCACCAATATCTTGTTCCTCGAGTTTCTTTTGTTCTTCTTCTGATAACGGTTCTTCGACGGCCGCAATTAGTTCTTCGGCATCGTGATGAAGAGCAACACCCTCGGGTACTTGAAGAGAGCTGACGACAATGCGGTCTTCATATGTTTTAAGCACGGATAGATCGACAACCAATTCTTTAGGGAGTTTGGCCGGTAAACATTCGATCTCTACTTCGTCTAAGTTCTTGATAAGAGTACCACCCATTTTGACAGCATCGGATTCACCAACGAAAACCAAAGGAACTTCGACTGTTATAGGTTGATCCATGCGGATCTGGCGGAAATCGATATGAATGGGATTCATGGTTACAGGATGAACCTGAACCTCTTGAATGATCGCCTTAACAGGCTCCGCGTCATCGATTACCAAATCAAATAAAGATGAGTATTTTACTTCGCGGAATAAGTGCAGGAAATCGGACGGGCCAATGTTAAGTGATACGGAAGGTATGCCATTTCCATATACCACTCCCTTTATTGGCTCGCGGCCGTTCATGGGCTCTGCGGCCTCATCGGGTTTGCGTGTTTTTGCTGTTAGTAAAGCCATAAAATTTAATTTAGTCGATAGCCGATAGCCGGTAGCTTTTGCCATCCGCCATCCGCTAATAGCTATAAGCTGATTAGTGTGCGTATGTTAGGCGAGTTTACCCCTTATGTCAAGTAGGTTTTGGCACAGGTCTTTGCTTTGTTTCGAGATTATACGGTGAGTGTTAATACATTCATCAGCGGTAATTGTGGGTGATTCGGCCAGCCGGATAGCATCTGAACCGCAGGCATCCGTTATAAGACCCACCGCGCTAATACCGCCCTCGGACTGAACTACATAGTAAAACAGTCCATGCTTACAAGTACGGCAGGTGGAATGATAAAGCTTAACATGAGCTTGCTCACGAACAAGCTTTACAGCTTCTTCCGCGTACAAAGCCTTGCACATTGGGCAGTGCGTCATAAGCGGTAACATAGGACCTAAATTCATTAAACCAGAATATCGCTTCTGAGCCTTATGGTCAAACAAAAGAATCTCTGTGGTCTGCGGATCGTGCGCTGATTCTCATGTTAAGCACAATACCGATAGCAACATAACCGGCTACCAGAGACGAGGCTGCGGCCGATGCAAAAGGTAGAGGGATTCCGGTAACCGGCATTATACCCATATTCATGCCGGCGTTAACCAAAATATGCATACCAAACATGCCTGAAATCATAACCGTGTAAGTTTGTACAAATACATCCCGCGAGGAGTAGCCTATATATAGGATACGGATCAGGATGACCCCAAAGAGGATTAATATAAGCGCGATACCCACAAAACCCAGTTCTTCACCCATAACAGCGAACATGAAATCGGTTGAGGCTTCCGGTAAAAATCGCAGGCGCGACTGACTGCCCTCCCCTATTCCCTTTCCAAACCAGCCACCCGAGCCGATAGCCGTTTGCGCTTGAATAACATTGTAGCCGGCTCCAAGCGGATCGGCCTCGGGATTTAAAAAAGAAGTTATGCGTTGTTGTTGGTAAGGCACCAAAAAGAAGCTCCAGGCTATATAAACCGCGGCCAATGTGGCGCCAATAAGCAAAAGCCATGTACGTTTGCGTAAGCCGGCAAAAGCAATACCCGCCAGCCAAATACCAACAATAACCATAGATGAACCAAAATCGGGCTGAAGCATGATAAGCCCAACATAAATCACCATGGCTATAAAACTGCCAAAAAAAGTAATCCAATCCAAGCGCTTGTGAACTTGTTTATAAAAATAGGATGCTAAAAATAAGGCAAACAATACTTTGGCGATTTCCACGGGTTGTATGCCTACAGTTCCTATACGGAACCAGCCTTGAGTACCGCGCACCTCTGTACCAAAAATCAAAACGCCCACCAGAAGTAATAGGCCAACCCCGTAAGCCACCAAACCATAACTGCGCAACCGGCGATAATCCCAAGCCATTAGCGCTATCATGGCGGAGATGCCAAGAATTACAGCGATCGCTTGTTTGCGGAATTGCAAAAGAGAAGAAATTTCATACGAGGTTCCTATGCCATATATCATGAGCAAGCCAATAGCGGATAATGCAAATAACGCACCAATTAAGAACCAATCGGTTTTGCGCAGATATACAAGCCAAGAGCGAACCATGAGAAACAATTTACACTATGGACGAGTAACGTCAAACGTCGAACTACGGGAATTAAATAACAAATAATAAATAACAAATAATAAAGGACGAATCGAGCGGTACCAGCTGAGCTGGTCAGCTCGACGAACTACGATAGCAAACGTCAAACAACTAAGCTTGTAATGTTTATAAAGTTTATAAAGTGACAAGTTTATAAAGAGACGCTAAAGAAGAGAAGCCAAAGTTACTCTTGATGAACTTTAATCTTTTAACTTTATGAACTGGTTTAGTTTGTCAGTCGGCTCGAAGGCAAATATGAGTTTGGATCGAGAAGATTGATAACAGGGGTTATTTCGGTTTTGGTTACGGATTGGATTGTATCATACCAGTAAAGATCGATATTGCGGGTTTCGCCGGGTTTTAGCTCGCGCAGGTTTACTTTGTTTACAGCAACGACTGTATTGCCACGCATGAGTTTAATGACATAATCTATCGACCAATATCCAAAAGCTCCGTTATTTACAACATCAAATGTTGTGCGAGAAGCTGTGCGGCCGGCTGCAACCGATGCGGGCTCGAAGCGCACATTTTGCACACTGATACCGCCAAAGCGTTTGTTGATATATTTATCGTAATCTAATTCCACTTCACTTGGATCTACGCGGTGCCAGCGAATATTATCAATTAAAAGCTGTGCCGTGCGAGCACTTGGAGTTGATGCTTTAAAACCGAGTGCGGTTAATGTTGTAAGCTCACCGGGGAGCACAAAGCCTTGACCCGCCGGTGTCTGCTCGCCGGCCACGTTGAATCTATAAGAGAATTCCGCCCACCATGATGAATTGGGATTTTCGATATCAACAGAAATATCCACACGGTCCTCGGTGGTTGGAAAAACTAGTACAGCGGATGTGCCAACATTTAACGGCCTGTCTTGCATTAAGCGGTCGAGATTTTGTTGATTGACAGCTATGGCCATTGTGATATTGGACTCGCGAGCGTATGAGATGGCGTAAGCGTCGAGCAAACCCCATGTGACGTATCCCCAAACGATGACATTTAGAGCAATCAAAATAATCCGCGACCAAGTGCGAATTGCAACATGGTTGCGGACCCACCAACCGGCGGCTTTAAGCTCGCCTTCCGTAAAGCCCCGACCAACAACTGTGTTTTCTGACATATTAGACATTATAACACGTCTTGATGCTAAAAGGGACGAGTCTTAACGTCTTAACGTCTTAACGGGGTTGGTTAGTGGGATCGTACGTTATAACTTTAAGACGTTATGACGTTAAGACTTTTTAATAAATTTTTCCTGCGGATTGAAATTCTCCTTGATCGTAGTTTAGTTGCCATACACTTCCCGTGGGCATATCTATGTTGTGAATCTCGGGCCATGGGGGATTTTGGAGTTTGACTAGAGCCGCGGCCATTGGTTCGCGGTGCGAGCAGATTATGATGTCTCCTTTACATAATTTGATTGCGTCTGCTATTGCGGAAATGACTCTATCTGCTAGATCTTCGAGGGGTTCCATCCCGTCAGTTTTCATCTCCTCAGAGTAATAGCCTGATTTTTCATAGAAATCTTTGAGCGGCTTACCCATCCACTCCCCCATCTTCCATTCTAAAAGTCGATCGTCGGTTTTGATTTCGACGTTTAATGCTTGCGATAAAATCGTTGCAGTCTCTTGCGCGCGTTCGAGTGGTGACGCAACGATGATATACGGACTTATTCCTTCATCCTTAATCTTTGTTCCGAGCTCTGAGATTTGAGATATCCCCTCTTCCGAAAGATGCCAACCGGGCAGAGTGCCGTAATTTATTTCTTTGGGGTTTTCGACTGCGCCGTGGCGAATGAGATAGACTTTCATAATTCTTTTATCGTACATCGTACGTCGTACATCGTACAACATACAAATTCTAAATAAGCAGAAATATAAAACACTAAACAAAAAATCCATCACTGGGATGGAGATAATTAGAGCCAGGAATTACCCGTGGGTCGGACAGGAAACCTGGTGAGAGTCTTGAAGTCAATATCATCAAAACCAACAATTATGTTTTGTTGCTCTTCTTTTAAGTAGTAAAAGTGACTGGGATCTCTTGTTGAATTCATAAATCCAACCCTAATTTGCTTGAAGATATGAGGATGTTGGACATAGAATGCAATCCCTTCTACCGCATCTAGTCCTATTGTTCTATTAAAGAAACCTCCTGAGTATTCACTGAAATTAAGCTCCCATGTTTCAATATCACAACTACAGCGCATCCATCGTACCCCGGAATTTGTTTTCTTTGGAAACCGTGGGGGTCCTTCGGGATACTCATGAACGGTTCTACCGTCGGGATGATTCCAGGTTATCGGAGATACTCCTGAAAAATCAACCGCTCTGCGAATATCTAGCCTACCCTCTACCAATACCAAATGAGGGAATGCTTCGTTTGGCAAAAACAGTGAAGTGCCGATTGGCGGTATACTTGCCAGGTAGTGCTCGAAATCATCATATCCAAGAGCCTTACCAAATCCTTTATCCCACAGAATCCGAGCCTGACGATAGTGTTCCGACCAAACCACCGAATCACTACCCATCAAACGTGCGTCTTGAAAATCTTTGAGTGACATTTTAAGGTTCCTTTTTTGTGATGTGCGAGTTTGCGTTAGTACTTAAGTCCAAAAATACTATTTTGTCAATCTTCAAAATAGGGCTTTCGGGGTTGACAAATAATGATATTTATGTTAGTTTATCAGCAATCGTAGGTTAAGCGGTATTTACATCCTACGGGGGGCGAAGACTATTTGATGCGGCCGCTTTGCATCATTCGTCCATGGGTGTCAGTTGACTCCCATGAGCCACACCTGCGCACTGCATTTTGATCGGGCAGAAATTATGGGCCAAACGGCTCCTTTGATTGCCCGGAACCTTTCGTGCGGTGCGCAGAACCTTGGATACTCGGCCAGAATCCGTAAGGATACGCAGGAGGCTGCGTTAGATGGCCTTGTAGTTGGTTATCCCTGCCCTCGGGGATGAACCGACGCGCCCTGCGCTTAAGCGCGATAATTATCGCAACTTAACGCAGTGGCGCGAACCTCCTCCGCCCAGCTAATAAGCTTGGGCGGTTTTCTTTTTTTTACCTTGATTTTCTACTCGACTACACTCGTAATCTCCGACAGGATTGCAAACCGATTTGTAGGATTGTTACTTGTACTAAAAATTATCCCGCGCTAAGCTTTTATCAGGTCCCTGACGCGGTTAATTTGAGTAACCTCTTCCGAGAAATTAAGCCTACGCAAACTTATCGGAAGATAACAAAAAGCAAACAGTAAAACCGTGATCACACCTCTAAAGTCCGCATCCATACATCGCGCCAAAAAAGGTAACTCTTTCCGAGGCATAAAACCCAAGGCAACTTCTCGGAGAGCAACGCAGGGATTTTGTTGGATGCACAAGTGCCAAACAGCCCGGAACATGCATGCTCGTTTTAGGCCAACGTACATGTATCGCAGTCCACACAGCCGGGACATGTGAGATGGGTCTTGGAAATCACGTTTGGCACATTCTCTGTTCCGTTGCTCTTGCGACGGTTTTTTTGACCTTGATTTTTAGATTATCATGATTTGGCTTTATTGCGTGTTCTGTAAATATATAGATAATCGAGTTAATCGAAATAATCATGCGAATCAAGGTTCAGATATTGGTATGGAGACTTGACAATAACGCTTGATATCTCCGGTTAAATCTGGTAATATATGTCCGAAATATGCCAAAAAATACTGAGGAAAAGAAGCCAAAATCAAAGGCTAAAGCCGGCTCTTACGGGGCTGAGCAAATATCTGTTTTGGAGGGTTTGGACCCGGTGCGCAAACGCCCGGGAATGTACATCGGTTCAACAGGAACCGAGGGTTTTCATCATTTAATTTGGGAGGTTGTAGACAACTCTTTTGATGAAGCCATGGCAGGTCATGCTGATTTGGTTAGAATTACTTTAAACGAAGACGGAAGTGTTAGCGTTTTTGATAACGGCCGCGGTATTCCGGTTGATATCCATTCAAAATATAAAGTATCCGCGCTGGAACTTGTAATGACGAAACTGCATGCGGGTGGAAAGTTTGGTGGCGAAGGATCGGGCTATAAAATCTCGGGCGGTTTGCATGGCGTGGGTGTGTCTGTTGTTAACGCTTTATCTGAATGGGTTGAAGCGGAGGTTGAGCGCGATGGTGCTAAGTGGGAACAGAGGTATGAATATGGAAAGCCCATAACCAAAATCAAGAAAGTCGGAGCCAGTAAAAAACATGGAACTACAATTACATTTAAACCGGATGGGAAAATCTTTTCTGAAACTATATTCGATTTAAAGTATATCTTAGACCACTTGCGCCAACAATGTTATTTGACTAAAGGTATTCGATTATTGGTAATTGATGAGCGTGATAAAAAACAGCCCATATCTTATGGTTTTTATTTCGAGGGCGGAGTGAAATCTTATGTAAAACATTTGAACAGTAAAAAGCAACGTAAGCACGATAATATCTTTTACATCGAGCGCCAGATGGATTCAGTGGGTGTAGAAGTTGGTATCCAATATACGGATGATTATAAAGAAACGGTGATGGCTTTTGCCAATAATATCTATAACCCCGAGGGTGGTATGCATGTGATGGGTTTTAGAACAGCACTAACTCGTGTTTTAAACAATTACGCTCGCAGTAAAGGTTATATAAAGGAAAAGGATGATAATTTGAGCGGTGATGATGTGCGTGAGGGCTTGACTGCTGTAATCTCCGTTAAGATTCCCGAACCGCAATTTGAAGGACAAACAAAAGCCAAGCTTGGTAATACGGAGGCCAGAACGGCTGTGGAATCTTTGATGAACGAGGTTTTTGCCGTTTATTTGGAAGAGCATCCAAAAGATGCGGAAGCTATAATCGGTAAGTGTGTTTTGGCACAAAGAGCAAGGGCAGCCGCTCGTGCGGCTCGTGATACGGTTATTCGCAAAGGCGCTTTGGAAGGAATGACGTTGCCTGGTAAACTGGCCGACTGTTCCAGCAAAGACCCATCTGATTCAGAGCTATACATTGTGGAGGGAGATTCTGCAGGAGGCTCGGCAAAGCAAGGGCGCGACCGCGAGCACCAAGCCATACTCCCTTTGCGCGGAAAGATTTTGAATGTAGAGCGCGCCAGGTTGGATAAAATGTTGGCCAATAATGAAATCAAGAATTTGGTGATTGCTCTTGGCACTGGAATAGGCGAGAATTTGGATATGGACAAGCTCCGCTATCATACGGTTGTTATCATGACTGATGCTGATGTTGACGGTTCGCATATCCGCACACTTCTTTTGACCTTATTCTACCGCTATTTCCCGGAACTTATTGAAAAAGGACATATTTTTGTAGCACAACCCCCATTGTATCGCATTGCTAAAGGCAAAAATGTTCAGTATGCGTATACGGAAGAAGAAAAGGATAAAATAGTTGCAGAGTTGCTTAAACTAAAAGAAGAACCTAAGAAAAAAGGTAAGAAAACAGAAGCCGAAGAAGAACCTGAAGAAGTGGTTGAGGTTACAGAAGAGGAAGCCGGAGAAGAGGTTGATGAGGAGAAAAAGAAGATGTCGGGAATCAGCTTGCAACGCTACAAAGGTTTGGGTGAAATGAACCCGGATCAACTTTGGGAAACCACCATGGCTCCGGATTCTCGTATCATGAAACAGGTTACCGTAATGGACGCAACAGAGGCCGATGAAACATTCACAATTTTAATGGGAAGCGAAGTTGCACCGCGTAAGAAATTTATTCAGACGCATGCAAAGAAAGCAACTGTCGATGTGTAACGTCGAAAATAATAAATAACAAATTATAAATAATAAAGATCGGGCTAAAGCTCGGTCTTTTTATGTGGAAAAGTGAGGTTTGGATGTTGACCGTTGGGTTGAAGCGTGCTATTTATTAAATGTATGAATAATTCAAAAAACATGCGCAACAACCAACGTTTTTGTGTTTATTTATTATATGACCAAAAAAGACGTTTCCTATTGCAGTTGCGGTCTAAAAGCAGAAAGTTTTTACCTCATTATTGGTGCTTTTTTGGCGGACGTGTGCATGACAATGAAACACCTTACGAGTCTTTAAAAAGGAAAGCTATAGCCGAACTTAATTACGATGTAAAAAACGCCAAATACGTCCTTTCCACCTCATTTGATCATGTTGATTTTCGTTCGATCTTGCACATCTTTGTTGAAGAGTACGCACACCAAAGCAACATCAAGTTAAAAGACGGGGAAAACTGGGGGTGGTTTAATGTTTCACAATTAGACACTATAAAAATGCAAACACATGATAGAGCGCTTGTGTTATATATCGACGAATGGCTAAAGAACCAAAGAGAAAGAGATGTTTCGGCAATCATGCTGTACAATAATGAAGATCGGATTTTATTACAACAAAGAGAAGACACAAGGCAATTTTTACCTGGTTATTGGTCTTTTTTTGGCGGTGGCCTAGACCCAGAAGAAAACTCTTATGATGCGCTCTTGCGTGAAACCAAAGAGGAGCTGGATTATCACCCAATGAATCCCCGCCTTATTTTAAAAACCAGCATTCAGCACGAAAAAACGAAGGCGAATTTATCGATATATCTTGATCATTGCACAAATCCTGCGAGTTTAAAGCTTCAAGAGGGTAAAAATTGGGGATGGTTCACAATGGATGAAGTAGAAAAATTAAAAATGTTGCCTAGCGATAAATACATCTTGTCATATATATTTGAGCACCTAGCCCGAAAACGCGAGTTAAAAAAAGATACGACCACTGCGCCTAAAACAAGAAAGAAAGAAAAACTGGGTGGCTTTTTTTTAGATCCTTATTCTCCCGAATGGGAAAAAGATGAAAAAGCTTGGATTTAGAAAAATGTATGTTCGACGCTACGAACGAAGAACCAAGGATTACGATTAAATGCCTTATACTCTTATTATGCGGTTGTGATTTTAGAAACTTAATTCGCTATTCGTGCACTAAAAAACCTCCCGAGAGGGAGGTTTTTTTATTTCTTAGTTTTCTGCGCCTAATTGGTTGAGTATATCTAGGAACGAATCCAAAGGGAGAGCCCCTGAAACCAGCTCGCCATTTATAAAAGTTGCCGGAGTACCTTGGACACCCGCGACCATGCCCTGGTTTTGATCTTCGGTAACACGCGATGCTTTGATACCGCTATCTAGACATGGGTCAAATTGGCCTCGATTTAAGCCTAACTGAGTTGCCGAGAGTTTAAAATTATCTATGCTCATGTTACCGCTTTTACTCAACTCAAAAATCTTATCATGCATTTCCCAGAATTTATTTTGATCGGCAGCGCACTCCGAAGCTTCTGCGGCTTTTTGCGCGTGGGCGTGAAATGACAATGGAAAATGGCGGAATACGATACGGACATCGTTTGGATACAATTCTTTTATTATGTCCATTGTCTCTTGATGCCTGGCACAAAACGGACATTCGAAATCGGAATATTCTATCATGGTTATTATTGCGTTTTCGGAACCTAAAATATGATCGCGGGATGCATTTACCACCGGTACGCTTGGTTGTGCCGGCTCCTCTTTTGGAGCGGGTACCTCAACTGCAAGTATGTGTTCCAAAATCGAATCAGACATGCCTAAGACAATTTTTTCGATATCATCGTTTATAGCACCCAACCCCAAATAGCGCATGATTTGATATGCGGCCGCGCCATCTTTCATGTATATTGCACGGCATTTAACCGGGTCAACGTAATAAGCCTCGCCATGATTATCAACCTGAAGAAGTATCTCGCCTTTTAAGCGATTGGCCAGAGCGTTGTATTTGCAAATAGACGTTGATTTGTTCATGGCTTGTGAATCGCTGACTTTGGGAATTTTATCCAAATCCGCATTTGAGATACCCAAACTAAAATAGCGCATCATTTCATAGGCGGCATCACCATCGGGCATGTAGTAGCGCATGCCATCCTCTTTGCGGATGTACCAGGCCTCGCCGTGATCCTCGACTTGTAAAAGGATTCGACCTTTTAAGCGTTCTGATAAAGCCTGGTCGTAGTACGCTTTGTTGTTGTCGTAAGTAAAAACCGATGTGCCGTTGGCGTTGTGATAGTGATACTCGTTTTGATAGAGCCCGTAAGAATCACAATTTGTTGTGCAGTAGTGGCCTCCTTTGGAATCGGTGGAACCGGGGTGGGCAGATACTGCCGATGGGATAAGGAGTGCGACACTAAGCAACATAAGTGCCGTTAAAAAAATATTCTTCATAAAGTTGAGGCTAATAATCTTAAATTAAAGTTAGCATGTAGTTTTGTACGAAGCAACAAAAAGCCTCCCATTGAGGAGGCTTACTTGTTTTATTAATATATTTTTTAAATTGATTGCGTACAGGCATCTATTTCTAAATTTCCGATTTCTTTCTCAAGATCGGTTGGATAATAGCCCGCCCAATTGTTTGGATCAGCTAAATCGATTGCATAAAAGGTATTGTCTTCACTTGCAAACGGATTAAAGCAAGGGCCCGGGGAATTATCATAACCCGTTTCCCAAACAATTAATTGATTATCTTTAATTCCTTGGATGTACCAAACTATAGAATCGGCCGCTAGCTCATGTGTGTGTTTTGGATTGATAAAGAAGACTGAATCATCCGAGCTGCGTTTTATTTCACCTGTTGCCTTATCATAAGTATAATCCCCGGTAGGCATCACGATCGAAGGTGATGAACCACGTGAAGCAAGCTCTTTCGAGATGCTGTATATTGATCCGCCAATAAATTGATCGATGTGAGTTAGCGGTTCACCGACATTATAATTGATAAAGAATGCATCCGGCAGATCGTGAATTTTTTTTGCCCAATCATCACCATACAATTCTGTTGCGAGTGCTTCACTATCTATATGGCGCAATACTCCGCCAAAGCTGACCACGTAAACACGCGGATCGGTTGTAATCTTTAGCATTACTTTATTGGGACTATAGGTAACATTTCCACCTATTGTTATTTCTCCCAATTGCTCATCGCTGATTATTTTAACATCATCAAAATTTGAATACCAACTAAAGTAAGTTTTTTCCGTAGGAAAAACATAGCGCTTGCCATCCGTATGATAATAGTAAACAGCTTGAGTCGACCCTTTGATAAGATCGCCGGCTTGCAGTGCGGTTTGGGCTTGTGCGGGTGTAAAACCGGCTAACAAAGCAAAAAGTGAGAAGAACACAATAAATTGTTTGTACATAATTCATTTATAATTAAGGATTACTTGATAATAACCAAATTGTAGCACATTAATTGTATTCGTAATAACGAAGAATGACAATCAGTTGATTATTTTGTCTTTTTAAGCTACATTCTTACCATATGAGAACAAGAGATTTATACATTGTTTTAGGCTTACTAATGATATTACTTGCGGGTTTTGGTTTTTATGCGGGGTGGACTGTTTCACGGCCGGCTGAGTACACTCGTAATGTTGACGCGCAAGTTATTTTAACCGCGCTTCGCGACAGAGGTTTTTTGGTGACGCAGACTTATATATTTGACCAACCGGTGACGATTGAAAAGACCAGTGGCAGTGCTTTTAAAGATTTTTTCTTTGGGCAGACGATAACTGCACGAGGAGCAATGGAAGTTAATATGGGAATCGATCTTGCCAATGTGTCGGCTGAAGATGTGGTGATTGCGGATGATGTGATTACGATAAAAATCCCCGGTGCGACACTTTTTAATGTCAGATTGGTTGGACCCATCGAAGTGCAAAATCAACAAGGTATTTTAAAAAGATTATTGCAGAGCCAGGATGGATACAATGAAGCCTTGAACGAGCTATCAAAAATAGCCGAGGAGACGGCGACTCAGGAAGAGTTTGTGGCGAGGGCGACAGATAGGGCTAAGGAAGAAGTGAGGCAGATGCTGGGGTATGTTGCTGAGGGGAAAAATATAAATGTAGAAATTAAATAATGAAAAAATGAAAGAATTAAAAAATCGAGCAGTGCTCGATTTTTTTAGCTTCGGGTTTAAGTTATTGCCTTCGGCGACTCACTTTTTGTAAGCAAAAGCTTTTGGGGTTTCGAATTCGCTTCTTTCTGTCTTTTTCCTACAATTTACCCGCTGCTCAACTCTCACCCCAAACCCCGTTTGATCTTATGAACCAGCACTTTCTGAAAATTTTATTTCAACGAGGGCTTTGGTGACGTTTGACGATTAAGTTTATCTAAAATAAACGTAAAAAAAACCGATGGCTAGGATTGCAAGCCAGAGCCAGACTGCCCATTTGGGGATGCCGATGCCGAGTTTTAAGGTGTTGAATTTTATCCAGGCGTATGGCATGCAGTGGCCTGTGATGGCGGTGAAGAATAAAAGCGCAGATAAGATGATGGCGACCCAAGCCCATAATCCGGTTAGCCACAATAGACCGGCGAGCAAAAGTACCGTACCCGCAGTTGCACGGAGTAAGCGGTCCAATAGACCTTCGTTTTTCTTTAACATATTAATAATATTGTACATCGTATGCACTGCTTCGTACATTGAACATAAACCCAAGTCCAGTATTCAGTCTGTAATAAAATATTATATAAAAAAATCTAGCAGTTTGTAATCGGTTTTTACTGCTAGATTTAATATTTAAAGTTGTATTTTTACCGGCAATCCTTGGGGCAGGATTCCGGGGTTTCTGCGCAGGGGCAACCCTCTCCCATGCAAACCATTTCATCGCAAATACCATCACCGCATTTGTCGATACAGAGGCCGTTACCGCCGGATTGGCCAACCGGAGGCGCGGGAGGCATGACTTCGAAATCTGTTATTTCTACCGAACCGGCTTTAGGAATTGTGAATTCAGCTCGGGCCGTTAAAACGATGTGGCCATCTTCATAATCTACGATTGCCGTAGTAGGAGATTGGAATTTAATGTTCGTGACATAAAACTTGCCGCCTAAAACCGCTTCCTCAGGGCTAAGTTCGCTAATATTGTTTTTAATATATTCGCTAACCAAATTTTGAACCGCAGGAGAAATGCTTTGGTTTAAATCCCCTTCTCCCACTTCGCCTTCTTCGCAAATTATATTATCAATCTGCCAGTTGGTATCTTTTTTAAGAGAGACGATAATGTTTTTTTCGGATCCGCCGAAGTTTTCGGTTAGCACAACACTCGCATTGTTACCGTCTACGGTGACCACACCCAGGCTAAAGTTTTGAGGTTTGTCTTGTGCGCATAAAACCGGGTCGTAACCGCTTTTATCAAATGATGCCAAGATGGAATCTATTTGTTGGGTGAGACCGGCTGTTATGAGGGGGTTATTTCGGTAGATTTTATCTACCATGGGATTACCCTCATAATTAATCCATGAACCGTAAAATTCATTTACGGACTGCTCCGGAGTGTTTACCGCTTCATTGATATTGCGATTATTGCCAATGTATTTGAGCGCGGTATAGGTGCCAACTATGATAGCAAGTGCCACAACCGAGCCAATTAATATGTTGTAGAATGTTTTATTGTTTTGCATATAAATATATTAACGAATATTAAGATTAATTATTACATGCTACACGCTAATTGTCATACAATATCCATTATCTACTATTGCCGAGTGTTACATGCTACATATTATATATTACATGAAATGGACAACATCTTTTTAAAAAGAAATATCCACTTTAGATTCACCGACGCCAATGGAGCTTTTTAGAGTGAGGTTTTTTCAGCGACCTCCTATTTTTAAGATTTTAGCTTTGTCGGAGATCGGATTCGGATGCTCGGTTATGCCTGTAAAGTTTCCTTATGGACCTATGTAAATTTTAAGTCATCCTGAAGTAATTGATTTTAGTTTTAAAATTGAGAAATTTGTTATTTCTTATTCGTGATGCAAATTTTTGAGTTCAGAGCCTAATTCCCCTGCTTGCATGCGCATATCTCGCAGTGCCAACCGTTCCTCCTCGCTCATGTCTTCGAGTGGGATGCTATCTTGCGCCAACTTAAGGTTGCGGTTCATGCGCTCGATGGATTTTTCCATGGCGCGGGCTATCACCTCTTTGGGTATACGCTTTTTACCGCCGTAGCGCAAGCACCAATAGTAAAATTTACCACGGACACGAAGCCAAGGGAGGATATCACCATACCAATGCCAGGTGATACGATCGAGGAGGTTCATAAAAATTATTTTAAAAGTTTATTCATAATATTTAGAGTGTTGCTCATGGCCAACACCTAATTGATCTATTAACTGAGGAAATATTTTTTGGATTATTGCTCTTCTCACTATCATGTACCCATCTGAATTCCAATGAGCTATTATGAGGTAGCACCCGTGAGGCATCTATAGAAAAAATTTTCTTTCACACTAACACAACAAGCCTCGGGTAATCGACACATAATAGATTAAACCATCTTTACCTATCCGCAACGCAATGTTAGCGAAGCAGGCGGAAAAAGCTACTTAGTTACTCTCCTTAGCAAAGAGGGACATCGCGTTAAACGCGATTGGGAGATTACACCCCAAGCACTGCCAGCCCGCCCTCTGCAACTGCATCGGTAACTCTTCTGGCGTCTTTGGCATCGCCGATTATTTGGACGTTGTTGATTGCGAATTTTAATTTATAGCCAAAACTTTCATCGGGTTTAGAACCCAAGCAAAGCACGACAGTGTCTGCGGGAAGATGACGTTTGCCCTGTTCGTGAGTGTGTACCAAAACACCATCGGGTTGGATTTTTAGGACCTTGGTTTTTAACATGGTTTTAACTTCGAGTTTTTCCAATCGGCCCAGAAGGAGGTGACGATCGTCGGTTGGGGCTTCCATGGCTATGTTTTCCGTGAGTTCAACCAGTGTAACTTCGTGATTTTTGACTGCCAAATATTCTGCTGTTTGCGCTCCCATACAACCACCTCCAACCACAACAACTTTGCCTTTTGCCTCCACTTTACCCTCAAAAAGATCGCGAGCGAGAATGACATTGGAGTTTTCTACGCCGGAGATTTTTGGCACAGAGGTTTTGGAACCCGTGGCCACAATGGCCGCGTCGAATTTGCCGGCTTTGGCATCTTCCAGTGTGCATTTGTGATCGAGAATTACTTCGATAGGCAAGGCTTTGACTTGGCGAATTAAGGATTTGCGGAAAGTTTCCCAGTCTTCGCGGTGCGGAGGTGCCGCGGCCGCGCTAAGTTGACCGCCAAGTTTATCCGATTCTTCGTAGAGAGTTACTTGATGACCGCGCTCTGCGGCTATTATTGCCGCGGTGAGGCCACCCGGCCCGCCACCGATTACCAAAAGTTTTTTGGGCGATTGTTCTTGTTTGCCAAATTCAATCTCGCGGCCGCATTTTGGATTGACCGTGCACCAAACATCTTGGCCCGCGAATAGGCGTGAGATACAGCCTTGATTGCAAGCGATACATTGATTGATTTCTTTAGCTTGCCCGGCTTTGGCTTTTTTGGGCCAGTCAGGATCCGCGAGGAGTGAACGACCGATAGCAATAAAATCCGCCGAGCCTTCTTTGAGAGTTTTTTCGGCAAGCTCGGGTGTACGGATTTTGGCGACTGCGATTACGGGGATTTTAACTTTTTTCTTGATGGCCTTTGCGAGCGGTATGTTGATGCCGTCTTTTATCGCCATAGGTGGGATAAGATGGCCCTCGGCGTAAGAGCCGTAGTTGCCGGAGGTGACATGGACGGCATCCGCGCCGGCAGATTCCAAAAGCTCCGCGACTTTACTCATTTCTTTGATCTCGAGTCCGCCTTCAACCATTTCTTCGCCGGAGATACGGACTATGACGGGGAAAGTTGCGCCAACATTTTTTTGGACAGATTCCATTATCTCGAGCAAAAACCGCATGCGGTTTTCAAAACTTCCACCGTAGCTGTCGGTGCGGGTATTGGAGTAAGGTGATAGGAATTGCTGAATGAGATAGCCGTGAGCGGAATGGATCTCGACTGCGTCGAAGCCGGCTTTTTGTGCTCTTGCGGCGGCTTTGCCAAAATCTTTTACGATTTTTTGAATTTCTTTTTGAGTGAGTGCGCGCGGTTTATCTTGCATTACCGGGCAGGGAATGGCAGATGGGGCTACCGGTTTTTTACCTGTGACAGAAGAGTGGGTTTGCCGGCCGGCATGATAAAGCTGGATAGCGATGGCCGCATCGTGATCGTGAGCAACTTTGACAAGTTTTTTAAGCCCGGGCAAGCAAGAGTCGGAATGAATGCCAAGTTGGTTTAAAAACCCACGGCCTTCAAGGTTAACGTGAGAAGCCTCCAAAATAAGCAAACCCGCGCCACCAAAAGCGATACGGTTGATGTGCTCGATATATCTGTCGGTGGCTTTGCCGGCTTCGTCGGCATAGTTACGCACCATGGGAGGCATAACCAATCGGTTTTTGAGTTTCAGCGTACCGATTTTGGCTTTGCTGAAGAGTTTGGGGTATTTCATATTACTTAGGGACAAGTCATAACGTCTTAAAGTCTTAACGGAGCTTCGTTATGACGTTATGACATTATGACGTTTTACATTAAGACTATTTAGAAGTATACGCCAAATGGGATTTAGGGACAAAATGTTTAAATGTTACCTTAGAGATAAATCTTGCGTTTATCTGCAAAAATACCAAAGCGAGCGGAGGGATTAATCTTTATTATTTGTTATTTGTTAATTGTAATTTAAAAAATGCTATTTCAATAAAAATATTGTGTAAATATAGCATTTTTTAAGATATCCACAGTGGAAATGAGCCAAGGTTTGAGACTATTGCCATCTTAAAGAATACGTGTTATATTCCAGTTGCCCTTTAGGGGGCTTTTTAAGAACAAATTTTATGAATATCATTGAAAAATTCGTGAACTACATAAGGTCCTCTAGGCAGGAGCTTACAAAGGTAACTTGGCCAAGCAGAGATGTAACAACTCGTTACTCCATTTTAGTAATAGTAATCAGCATTAGTGTGGCGGCATTCTTTGGAGTTTTAGATATTGGTTTAACCGAATTGGTTAACAAAACTCTTGTAGAGCGCGCAGTGCAAACAGCGCCGGCGGCGGTTCCGGAAGCCCCTGTTGTACCCACAACCGTTCCAACCGATGCATCGGGCCAACCCATTCAGCCTGAGTTTGATTTTAGTGAAGTAGATATTGAAACCTCTGATCCGAACGCGGATATCAATATAGAAACTTTGCCAATCGAAGAAACTAACAACCAATAACGCAATAGTTCATAAAGATAAAAGTTCGTAAAGTTTATAAACTTGATGAACTTTATAAACTTTTAACTAATTTTTTATGCCAAAACAAACCCTAGACCTTGGTCGCCGCTGGTATGCCATTCATACCTATTCGGGATACGAAGAAGCTGTTACAGACAGTTTAAAACGCCGTATCGATTCTTTTGGAATGCAAGATAAGATCTTTAATGTAATGGTTCCGGTTGAAAAGAAGATCAAGATCAAAAACGGTAAGCGTAAATTGGTTGAAGAAAAGATATTCCCGGGTTATGTATTGGTTGAGATGATTGTGACGGATGACTCTTGGTACATTGTTAGAAACACACCAAGCGTTACAGGATTTATTGGCACCGGCACAACGCCATCCCCTCTTTCCAAAGAAGAAGTAGATTACTTGGTTAAACGCTCAGGATCCGAGGAAGCGCCGGCATATCAAATAGATATCCAAACAGGTTCACCGGTAAAAATTGGAGATGGGCCGTTTAAAGGATTCGAAGGCAAGGTTATCGAGATTGATGGAGCACGCGGTAAGGTAAAAATCTTGGTTTCAATGTTCGGCCGCGAAACACCTTTAGAATTAGACTTTACACAAATCAAGAAGATATAAATACGTTTATAACGTTCGTAACGTTTATAACGAGTTAACGATGTTTGTCCGGTAATTTTCCACTTAACTCGTTATGAACGGATTAACGTTATGAACGATTATGTTGTAAGTGCGACAGATGTGACGGCCGGTAGGCTGCTTCTCATCACATCTGGAAACGTTTATAACTAACCAATTCGTCGCTCGTCGCACGTACTATCGTCCCACGTTGTTATCAAAAAGACGTAGGACGCGGGACGTATAGACGCGGGACGTTATATTTATGGCCAAACCAATCAAAACACTTATCAAGCTGCAGATCGAAGGTGGCAAGGCAAACCCTGCTCCTCCGGTTGGAACAGCTCTCGGCCCGCACGGCTTAAACATTGCAGACTTTTGCTCAAAGTTTAATGCCGCTACCGCCGACCGTATGGGCGAAGTTGTTCCTTGTGTACTCACAGTATATGAGGACAGAACTTTCGACTTTATCTTAAAAGTCGCCCCTGTTGCTGAAATGCTTAAAAAAGCAGCCGGTATCAAAAAAGGCTCGGGCAAACCCTTAGCCGAAAAGATCGGCAAGGTTACCAAAGCACAAATCAAAGAAATCGCCGAAAAGAAGATGCCCGATCTTAACTGCCGAACAATCGAGTCGGCATGTAAGATGGTAGAGGGTACAGCGAGGCAGATGGGACTGGAAGTAGTATAAAAAAATCGGGCTAGTGCCCGATTTTTTTATACTACTTCAAATAATAAATTTACAAATAACAAATAATAAATATTAATCCCTCTGCTCGCTTTATTATTTATTATTTGTTATTTATTAATTTTTGCGTTCATGAGGTATAATAATGTCATGAACGCAATCGATATGTTATCCATGTTTTTTCCTTTAAGTATATTCATAATATTTATAATGCTCATCGTTGGGCTTGTTTATTTGCTTCGCGATGATAATGATTTCAAATCTATGCAAATGTCTAAAACGCAGATTATTAAAACCGTATACTTTTACTTGGTTTCACTGATCGCTTTAATGATGGTTGTTTTTTCGACAGCCGATTTGGTTAACCTTGGTCTTAAGACTTGGGTTTTTCCAAAAGCTGATTTAAATGAATATCGCGATCCGCCTTGTGCTTTCATGATTCCAAAAGAACCTGATGATGCGGATTACCAAACAAGAATTGCCGAGTGTGAAAAGAATCAATTAAGCGAAGATGAGATGCGCGCAATCCGCAATCAAAAATCCGCAGTCCGCGACTTGTCGTTTTTATTCGTAGGTATTCCCCTATTTTTGTATTACTGGGTTATAATTAGGAAGGAACAGAAGAAAGACTGAGCCATCAATCTTGAACCTTGATTTTCAAACCGATTTAAAACCATATTTAACTTGATTACTTAATGTATTAATAAATTAAATTCATACAGTAATCATGTTAATTGTGAGCGAAAATCATGTTTTCATCCATAGGCAGATCCGCCTTTGGCGGAAATCAAGGTTCAGACAATATAGTAATCCTGTAAATCATTGAACGATAATCCCGGTACATCCTGGTTCGCAATTAGAAAAGCGCGTGACTCGAGAGTGAGTTCACGCGCTTTGTGTTTGAGTTGGAGTTTACAGACGCAGCTTGGAGGCTACGCCCATGTACTTATCGTTTGTGACATAGCGTGTCCTACCGACTTTGACACCAAGTTCTGTGATCGAGAGAATAGCCACGTCAGCTGAGTTGCTGCTGGTGTTTGGTGGTTCGGTGAAAAGTATCACAAAACATTCACAAAGAACCTGAGGGAATTGCATGTAAAGGCAGATTCCCTCGAACAAACTCAGGCCGTCTTCGTCATCCTGAAAACTACAGTCGGCGGCAATCATAGTGTCGTTCTGGTACCGTCGACCATCCTGACAACGCATCCAACGCACTGACGAATCAGCGTCTAGATGCTCGGTGCTATCATAGAAAACCCCAGCCAGATGGCAGAGCTTCTGCAGGCCTGCTCGGGTATCGACAAGCACCAGGCGATTGAACTTGCCGTTTTTCATGCGCAGACGTCCTGGAATTCCAGGGATGCTGGCGAGATACTTTTGGTAACTCGAGTAACCCAATGCCCGGCCGATACCTTTTTGCCAAAGCACAAGGGCTTGGCGCTGACGTTCCACTTCCCACCACTCACAGCGGTAGTTGATGGCGATATCCTCGGCAGGAGCTTCGAGAGCTAGCCCGCCGGAATTGAGCGCGTGGAGCATGCGTTGGAGCTGGCTACGCAAACCGACACGCTTGTCGATAGCGAGCAGCTCGGCGAGCTGATCGGTTGTGAGGCGGTCTTGCTTCGCAGCGCGTTGCTTGCGCTTGGGCTTGGGTGGATCTTGCTGACGACCACTTCCACAATCTTCATCAATTTCGGGACTACCCACATCTTCAGCACCATCACAAACCTCAACTTCGAGGTTCATGTACGGCAGATCATCCTCTTCATGGGATTCGTGGCCAGTGTCGGGATCCATTTGGATTCCCGGAATCGGCATGTCTGGCCGGAGCAGGAATCCATCATCACCATACTCACGACACTTATAGATCTCCTCTGCTTTTTCGTTTTCCTCAAGTGGTGGCATTGGTTCCAGCTCCACGAACAAGCGAGGTTGGCAAATGAGTAGAGGTCCTGGATCCACGTATACCCAACCCGGCTCATCAACCTCATGAACTTCTTCACAATGTTGCAAAATCTGCTTCGGAGGTTCGGCTCGCTCTTCGACTAATACGCCATCGCGCCACAACTGAAATGTTCCAAAGGCGTATGATGCTACACTGTGATCTTTCTTCTCACTTGTCATTGTACGATCTCCATCCTTGGCATGTTAGGCGGCAGTATAAACCAACGCCTGAACTTAGCCATGAGACAGCTCTGTGATCCGCACAGAAACGGCTCCATCCGGAAATGGATGAATGGCGATAATTTAGCATATTTTAGCGGTTTTGTCAACCCTTTGTCTGAACCTTGATTCGCTCGATTAAAGGATTGCCTTGATTATCTGTTTTTAATGACTTGATAAGTAAAATCAAATAATCATGTTAATTGTGAGCAAAAATCAAGTAAATCAAGGTTCAAGACAATAAGTTATAGACTTGACGGTTTCTTATCTTTAGTCTATATTAAGCCCATTATTAAGCTAACGTGGAAGCCCATCGACTTTGCTCGGGGCGTCTGCACCACGGAGGTATTGGCTGAATAAGCCGGCCTTCTAAAGTTTATGCCAAAACATAGCAAGCGCTTTATTGAAGCGCAGAAATTGATCGAAACAGGCAAGTTGTATAACCCCGATGAGGCGTTGGAACTTGTTAAAAAGACAGCAACCACCAAGTTTACCGGATCCGTAGAGGTACATGTTCGTTTGGGTATCAACCCTAAAAAGAGCGACCAGATTGTACGCGCTACTCTTGTTTTCCCAAATGATATTGGTAAGACACGTAAAGTTGCCGCTTTTGTTGCAGCTGATAAAGAGAAGGAGGCAAAAGCTGCGGGGGCGGATATTGTTGGAGGTGAGGAATTAATTGCAGAAATTTCGACAAAAGGTATTATTGAATTCGATGTTGCGGTAGCAACTCCTGATATGATGCCTAAACTTGCCAAGCTTGCTCGCGTTCTTGGCCCCAAAGGCCTCATGCCTAACCCAAAGACAGATACCGTAGGCACAAACGTCACTAAGATGATCGAGGATTTGAAGAAAGGTAAAGTTGCTTATAAAAATGATGACACGGGTATAGTGCACCAAATTATCGGTAAAACAAGTTTGGACACAGCCGGCTTAAAGGAAAATTTACAGGTTTTAATGGACTCAATTAAAAAGCAAAAACCATCATCCTCAAAAGGCGCATACTTAAAGAGCATCACGCTCACAACAAGCATGGGCCCGGGAATCCCGATGGATACATCAAACTTCTAGACAAAAAAACAGCCTAAGGGCTGTTTTTTAGTATTTTGTATTTAGCATCTTGTATTTTGCAGTGGCGTAGATGTTTTTTTGCGCTAAATTAATTGCATATCACACTGCTAGATACTAGATACAAGATACAAGATACTCTTGTTGACAGTTGAGTTTCATTAGTTGATAATTAACGAATTATGCCGAAAATTATAATAGGTTTTGTTGGGCAAGCCGGTGCCGGTAAGGGTACGGCGGCTGATATACTTGCTAAAAATTCAAATGCGGAAATATTTACTTTCAGCGATATTTTGGCCGATGTTTTAAAAAGATTGTATAAAGAAAAATCCCGAGATAACCTAATCAAAGCTTCTACGGCCATCCGACAAGCTTTTGGGCAAGATGCGCTTGCAAATGTTATGGAGGCGCAAGTTAAGGCATCTACAGCGAACATTGTTATTGTTGATGGTATTCGCCGTATGGAGGATATCGAAGATCTGCAAAAAGATGAAAAGTTTCATTTAGTCGAAATCTGGGCATCACCCAAGATAAGATTCGAACGGCTTAAAAACAGAAACGAAAAAGCCGGCGAGGGTGATATGACCTGGGAGGATTTCTTAGCCATGAGCGAAAGGGAAACCGAGGCAACCATAGCCGGCGTAGCCGCCAAAGCAAACCATAAAATCGAAAATGACTTGGATCTTGAGACTTTTAAAGCAAAGTTGGATGAACTGATTGCTACGCTTTAGCACAACCCCCAAACCCCACAGCTAAGCTGAGCTTTGCCTTGTCAGGGGGCTGTAATACAAGTCTCCCATGACAAGGGGAGATTTAGAGGGGTTAATCCCTATGATTATGAAAATAAAAATCACACGACTCCGCGATGATGTGGAGATTCCCAATTATCAAACAGATGGTGCGGCGGCTTTTGATTTGGCGAGCGCCGAGGAAGTTGAGGTTCCGCCAAAGACTTTGAAATTAGTGCCAACGGGTTTAGTAATTGGTACTCCGCCGGGACATGTATTGATACTGGCTTCCCGATCAAGTTTGTTTAAGAAAAAAGGTTTAGTTTTAGCTAATGGGATTGGAGTTGTTGATAGCGACTATGCAGGGCCTGATGATCAGATTTTTTTAGCTGTTTATAATCAACTTGAAATAGAGGTTAAGATAGAGGCCGGTGAAAGAATTGCTCAGGGAATGATAATGCCGGTTGTACGAGCTGAGTTTGAGGAAGGTGAAACCAGTGAAAAATCCAGGGGTGGGTTTGGGTCGACGGGATAGGCGACGTTCGTAACGTTTTTAACGTTTATAACGAGTTACGCAGTAATACTTTATTAACCACTAATCTCGTTATAAACGGAATAACGGATTAACGTATTTTGTGTATTGAATGATATTTGCGCATGTGCCAAAGTAAAGGCCACGTGTTTTTTTTAATAACCTTTATTAGCTAAAAGTACCCACTTGAACAACTTTATAAACTTTTAACTTTACAAACTAATACATGATATGCCTGTGGATAAACCTACAAAAAAGGCTCCCCTACTACAGCCTAGTGATACTACAAAACCTCGTATTTACTGGATGAATAAGATGAGGACAAAGCGCGAAGATGGGTCTCCGGTTGAGCTTATACCGACTCCGGAGCAACTAGCTGTTGCGTTCGCAAAGTGCTCGCGGTCTTCGACACCTTTTGATCAGAATGTGGATGATGTTGATTTGGAAAAAGCGGCCGCGTTTCATGAAAAGTGGGTTGTTGGCTATGGGCACGGGTCTGTTGCGGAGCATGCTGTGGCATCGGTTGCCATGGAAAATATTCCACAGGTTGTGGTTAAGATTGTGGAAGATAGCCGACTTTGTTCTTACACAGAAAAATCATCGCGCTACCAAGTATTTACCCGCGATCGTGTCGCAGTGCCTACTACACTAGAGAAAAGCCCGTACATGAGCGAGGTGAATCAGCTTTTTGATAGATTATATGGTTTGTATGATGAGTGTTATGAGCTTTTGGAGCCTTTGATGCGTGAGCGAAATCCGCAAGGCGAATTATCTGATGGGGCTTATAAAGCTGTTTTGAAAGCGCTTGTCTGCGATAGGGTCAGATATCTTTTGCCATCGGCGAGTTTGACTATGGTGGGAATGACAGCCAACGCGCGTAATTGGGGTTTTGCTATTACAAAATTACTTTCCACGAATGATTCGATCTCTCAGGATGTTGGCAATCAAATCAAGGAAAGTTTACGCGGTAGGATTGATACGGACCCGGATGAGGCTTTGCAAAAATTCCCACTCCCCACTCTTTTGAAATACGCCGACCCGAATCCGTATCAAATCGAGATGCCAAAGACAATGGCAAAGTTGGCGGAGCAGATATTGGGCAATGAAAATAATTCCAATGCGAAATCTGATAAAAGAGTGATTTGCACTTATGATGATGCTAATGCGGAACTTAGAATCGCGGCATCGATATTATCTCTGCATGGCAAAATTAATATGGCACAAGCTTTGGATATTTTGGCGCATAAACCGGAATTGATTGATGTGATAATCGCCGAAGCCATGAAAGAGCGCGGACCACACGACCCACCCCCGCGTGCTTTTGAACATGCTTGGTTCCAGCATCAAATTGTAATGGATTACGGAGGCTGGAGAGATATCCAACGCCATAGAATGTGTACACAAAGTAATCAGCCGCTTGGCACTGACTTGGGTTATGATGTACCGGTTGAGATTGAGGAGATTGGTAAAGAAAAGGATTATTCCGCCGTGATGGATATGGCGCGGGATTTGAATCACAAATTGCTTGATGCGGGAATGGCGACTGAAGCAGAATATGTTGTACCCATGGCTTACAGACGACGCTTGGTTGTTAGCTGGAATGTGCGTGAGCTTTTCCACTTTATCGAGCTTCGAAGCGGCAAAAAAGGACATCCGAGCTACAGAAAAGTTGCGCAGGATTTGTGGCACAGTCTGAATGAAGCACATCCGCTTATCGCATCGTTTATTAAAGTTGACCTTAGCGAGACGGGAATCTCGACATTGGGAGAGAAACCGAAGGGATTCTAACGCTCGCTTCGCTCGCGAAATTACAAATAAAAAATAACAAATAATAAAGACGAATACTAAATTAAGAATGTCGGAGGCTTCTATAGAGCTCAGCTCGACTTCGGCATTTTTTCAATTAAAAAAACGCCTGTTTTATCAGACGTTATTCAATTAAGACATTTTTACATACCACTCTTGTGCAACGGTATTTTTGGGAAGTTTGCGATGCAGAATGCATTCACTGCCGGTGAACTGCAAGTAATGTATTGCCAACTTACCTTCCTCATCATCTCTACCGTCCCAGACAACATGAAAACCAATATAACCATCCGTGTTCAGTCCAGTATGATGCATGAGCAGTAAAGCTATAGCAAGTTCATGAAAAAACACTGTTTTGGACTCCTTAGCCTTATGAGGATCTATTTCAGGGGCAATGGGAATCATGGTCATTATATTAACCAGATCCCCTTCCGAGTACATCTCACATTCACTTAGATTGGATATGGTAAGTTTTTCCGGTCCGTCTTCACGATTTGTAAAACACGGCAAAACTATGCCGGGTATTTTTTTTCCAGGATCAAGACCCAGCTCATGTATTAGCTTATTCAAAAGCTCAAGCGCGGGAGTAAAATCTATATAACCTAATTTCCTCATCTTAATGCCAATTCCCTGCAAATCCTGCCGGGTAAAGCCAGCTTCGAAACAAGAGTTAAGCTCCGCTTCTTGTTCCTCGAATCTCTGTTGTTTATTAGCTAGGGGCAGGCGCACTAATTGGTATATTGATTCTATACTAGGAACATAAACCGAAAGCCTTCTACTAAATGAGTAATCCCTAATAGAATCACCATCATTACTACTATTAATATCCATATGGATAGGAAAATCCAAGCCACACAATGCAACGCCAGAAAAAAGGCTGTCTTCTGTTTCCGGCATATTATAAGCATTAATGCCCGTGTTGTAATCATGTGAGCCCATGGCCGCATAAGCCACTCCAACTTTTTTAGCATAAGCCATGATCCACTCAATAATGGCATCGCTTAGACTTTCGGCAACCGGAGCAAGCTTGGAGTTTAGCTCGATACTGTTTACGGCTACAAAAAATTCATGATTCTCATCTACAGCAAGGAACATCATAGCCGAGCCAACACGGTCTTTACCGTGCCTTACCTCAACCATTGGTACCATCGGGTCAATTGCAATCACTGGCACAGTTTCGGCGCCAAAGCCCGTGCCAAATTCCTTGCTTTCATTTTCGACGTAGATGCCAATGCAACAGCCTGAATCATTCCCGATATCCAAAATAGTGAAGGGGTTCTTTGAAGCTAAACTTATTGTGAAAAGCCCTTCAGATACCTTGCGTTTATCGGAAAGCGTTTTTTTGATACGCTTAAGATGAAACAACCCTTCATTTTTGCCACGACGCAAAGCACCTTTGCGTACTGCTCGTTCATGGGCAATTGTAAGAACTTTTTTAAGTAGTTTGGGGTTTGCTTCAACGGCGGCGATGATGGACGGAAGATCGGCTTTTTTTACGCCAATTTTCGCAGCTATGTTTTGCAGGCAGGCCTTCGGATTAACCAGATCTTGGCCTATGAACTGACTAAGTGCACGGCGAAACTCGGGCAATAGGCGATTAAAGCGCACTGACTCGTCTTCGATTTTTTTACCGTTCAAATCAACATGCCATGCGCCTATGCCATCAAGCCAAAGTTGCAAATCCAAATTGTACACTCTAAAAATTTCCCGCACTGCGTTATGTACCTCGGCCAGTTCGGGTTTCATTTCCCTGCAACCATTGGCCCAGTATTCAACATGTTGACCCCAATAAGTTGCTAGTGCTATCCCAACATCAATCAACCCTACTTCTGCAGATTCTTTGTCGCTTTTGGTAAATCCATCAATTACGGTTTGCATGCGTTTTAGGTATGTCGGGCTTACATAATCAGGAATTTGTTCAGCCTTCAAACCGTGATAGCGGGCAATGAACTGAACCAAATCTGTTGAACCGGCATCCGTATCGTTAATACGACGCAGAATATATCCGCCATCTCTTTTGATTTTTTCCAGACCGTGATTTTGCAGATCTGAATCGGGAATGTTTGCAATAGAGCCATATTTTGCAATGAGTTCTATCATTTGTTACTCCTTTTCAAGGTACGTGAAACAGCTGTTAATATTGCAGATATTTGGCCTTTTGTCAAGGATTGACGCAACCGCCAATATCAAATTGCAAATGGCAATAGTTACTTTAGCCACTCTTGCTATTTGCCATTTGTTATTTGCTATTATGGTGAGTATTGTGCCAAAATGTTGTGGATATGATAATGAGACAACAAAATGATGGTTTGCATATTGTGATTGAAGGGATAGATGGGTCGGGGAAATCAACGGTGAGCAGGGCTTGCGAGGCTTGGGCCGAGGAGAGGGGCGCCTCTTTTTTTAATGTAATTGAGTTTTGTGAACGTGAGCATAGATTGCCAACGATTGATGAAGTTGGCGATGCTAGCGGATTACTCACGGCCGAGCCGACTTTTAGTTGGACCGGGAAAGCGATTCGCGATGAAATTATTGCTAAACGTGAGGGCGAGGAAACGCCGAGATATGATGGCTGGGAAACGGCGCATGCTTTTGCGGTGGATAGGTTGGTGCAGTTTCGCCGGTTGATTATCCCCTTTTTGCAAAATCATCCGGAGAGGATTGTTATACAAGATAGAAGTTTAGCTTCGACTCTCGCCTATCAACCTTTACAAGATAATAGATTGTCCACGGAAAGGTTGCTTGAGTTGCCGGGCAATGCGCAAACACTGGCTTTTTATCCAACTATGTTGTTGCTGATAAGAACTGAAGCGGCGGCGGCTATGGCAAGGTTGGATGCGAGGACGGAAAAACAAGATGGAGTGATATTTGAAGAAGAGGATTTTCAGAAAAAATTGGTGCAAAGATTTTTGTCGGATGAAGTTTTGGGGCCTTTTGAGCGAGCCGGAAGTAAAATTGGGGCTGTGGATGGGAATATGGGAATCGAAGAAGTGTCAACCGCTGTTCGCGAGCTTCTATCGCAAAAAATCACTAATTTTGGTATACTGTCTACGAACTTTTAATAATCAATAGCTAATAGCAAATAGCAAGAGAAGCTAAAGTTACTCTTGCTATTTGATATTTGTTATTTGTAATTGTGAATTAGTATTATGTTAAAACCCGCAGAAGCAAAATCATCGTTCATGAGCAGTCTTGGGTTATTGCTCATCGTAGTGGCGTGGCCGCTTTTTTCCGGAATCTTAGCCGGTGTATTGGCAGCCATCGGTTTTGAGAGTTTGGAGTTGGTAGCCTTGGCACTTGCCATCCTTTGGTTGGGATTGTTTGTCTGGTTGGTAGTTAAATTGTGGAAAATCGCCCCGGAGGTTGGTGTAACGCCATGGGCATTCTTATGGATCTTTTTACCGATGGCGGGCATATTTATTATTGGCATGCTTTTTTTAGAGCCCTTAAAATATATTGCAGATAACAAACCTGCTGGCGAAAGATTACCGCTCACATGGAGCCTGCTAAAGGAAAGTTGGGATCTTTTTACAAAAAACATAAAAACGATTACCAAAACATCAATTTACTTTTTATATATATTTTTAGCGGTTGGAGTATACAGTGCTTTAAGTGTGCTTTGGAGCCCGCTTAGCTTAATTGCTTTCTTTGTTATTCTGGCGGCAATGATGGCTTTTGCGTGGGTAATGATAAAGTTAATTTTTGTAATGAATCGTTTAGATGATGGCCAGAGCCTCAAAGGTGACGAGCAACAACTGGCTTCGGGTAAATTTTGGTCATCTATTTGGGTTATGTTGCTATCCTTCTTTATTTCCACCGGGCCGTTAGTTGCTTTGGGTGTAATCGCATTCTTATTCCTTTTAGCTTCTTTCTTACCGTTTATTGGCGGTACGGGGGCTGAGCTTACGGACATGGTTCAGGTTTTACAGGATAACTTAGGCGTCTTAATCGGCGGTGGATCTATCTTTGCCGTATTGTTTATAGCTTCTTGGATTTGGATGATTTACAAATCCATCCAATACTCACAGGCATTATATACACTACTCATCGATGGAAAGTTTAGCATGGAATCACTTAAAGAATCTGTTCGTATCGTTAAACAAAGATGGTGGGGAGTTTTATGGAAAAATCAACTGCTTAGCACAGTCACCGCTATTATGAGTTATGTAATGATGTTTATAGCCGGTATTTTGTTATTGATTCCCATATTTCTATTTAAGAACAGCGCTTACGAGGACTCTATCAGCGAGTTATTAAATCAACTGTTAACCGGTTTAATCTACATGGTGATAATGCCGTACACTTTGATGTTTGGTATCAAATTTTACAAAGCATTAAAAAAATCAGCAAAGTAGTTTTTAACTTCAAATGTCTTTAAAAAATCTCGGAGAAATCCGGGGTTTTTTGATTACTTAAAATTAGTCATAATGTCATAATAACGTTTAGGGAAAAGTCATAACGCCTTAACGTCATAACGGGGTTAATTAGTTTGTACGTTAGGACTTTAAGACGTTATGACTTTTGACTCAATGCGTAGGTTAGATTAGTATATTTGTATTATGAAAATGATTCCCATTATTGGATTAGAGATTCATGTTCAGCTGAACACTAAGAGTAAAATGTTTTGTTCGTGCGCTAATGTTGATGATGGCGCTCCACCAAATACCGCCATATGCCCAATCTGCACAGGCCAACCCGGAGCGCTTCCGGCACTTAATGCGGAAGCTTTAAAAAAGGGTGTTTTGGCGGGTATGGCTTTGGGCTGTAATATCCCCAATACGAGCGCATTTGACCGCAAGAACTACTTTTATCCTGATCTGCCAAAAGGCTATCAGATATCGCAATTTGGGCTCCCTGTGGCTCTTGGCGGCAGCCTAACCATCGAAATTCCCGAGGACGCATTGCCCAATAGGGAATTTGCCCGAATCGGGATCACCAGGGCTCATTTGGAGGAAGATGCGGCCAAGAATTTTCATGCTCCGGAGGGGATAGAGGGTAAGCCCGCAACACTCGTGGATTATAATCGCTCCAGCACTCCCCTTTTGGAAATCGTGACCGAGCCTGATTTTAGATCTCCGGCGGAGGCAAAGTATTTTTTGCAAGAGCTAAGAGCAATCATGCGCGCAATAAAAGTTTCCAATGCGGATATGGAAAAGGGGCAGATGCGCTGTGACGTAAATATTTCGATGCTGGAAGTTGATGACGAGGGTTTTCCAACCAAGTCGACATTAAACCCACGCACAGAAGTAAAAAACTTAAACTCTTTTCGTGCCGTGGAGCGTGCAATTGCATACGAGACACAAAGACAGAGCGCACTTTATGCAAGTATGACTCCACCGGTTGAGGCAACGCGCGGTTGGGATGATTCACAGGGGAAAACGATTGAACAGCGCACGAAAGAATCGAGTGCCGATTACAGATACTTCCCGGAGCCGGATTTACCGCCGCAAGATTTGCGCGAGATTCGCGAAGAGCTGAAAAACAGATTACCCGAGTTGCCCGCACAGACCAGGCTAAGGCTTGAGCAAGAATATGGTTTCTCAAAAGCTAATGCCAGCTTCTTTGTGGCAAATGAAGGTTATGTGGAATATGTTGAGCAGATTATGAGTGAACTCGCGGGTTGGATAGAGGCATCGGACGATAAGATCGAAAGCGGAGCCGAGGCTTTGGCCAACAAAAAAGAAACTTTTGCCAAGTTGGTTGGCGGATGGCTAACCAGTAAGCTGGCCGGATTATTAGCCGAGAAAAATTTAACCATTAAAGACGCGAATATCAACCCTGAAAATTTTGCGGAGTTTATTCATCTTTTGGAACAAAAGGCTGTTAACAGTATGAACGGACAAAGATTGTTGCAACTCATGCATGAAAGCGGAGGGGATCCGTCTAATTTGATGGAAACGCATAACCTCGGTCAGAATATGGATGACGGCGATTTGGAGATGATTGTAAAAAGAAATCTCGAGGCTAATCCGGAAAAAGCAACCGAAGTAAAAAACGGCAAAATGCCGCTTATCAAATGGTTTGTCGGAATTGTAATGCGCGATACCGAGGGCAAGGCTGACCCAATGAAGGTGGAGACAGAGATACGCAAGCAACTTGATGTGTAATTACCAATAACCAACAAAACAATCACCAATAAATAATCAATAATCAATTTTAGAATAACCAATAACGTGCAAAATTGGTTATTTTTTTTACATTGGTTCTTGGTGATTTATTGGTTATTGGAGCTTGGTTATTGGTTATTTTAGTTGTAGTGATACCAAGCCCTGATTAGTTCCAGAGCTTGTTTTTCGTTTTTGGCCCAGTGGATGGTTGGGTCTTTTTTGAACCAAGTCTCTTGGCGTTTGGCGTATTGATGGGTGGCATGTTTGGCTTTTTCCACAGCTTCTTCCAGAAGGATTTCGCCGCGGATATAACCCGCGATCTCACGATAGCCGATGGATGTCATTGCGGGTGCGTCCCAGCCTATACCACCATCGTGCAAACGGCGGACCTCCTCGGGCCAACCCTCTTCCATCATGCGAGTTATTGATAAATTGATTCTTTCTTTCAATTGTTCGCGAGTCCATTTTATACCGACCTGAAAAGCATCGATAACCGGCGGACGTTTTACTTTAAGTTTCGAAACCGGCTTACCGGTGAAGGTGCAAATTTCGAGTGCGCGGATTACCCGGCGGGGGTTTTTTAAATCTACGGATGTTTCGGCATCCGGGTCCATCTTTAATAAAAGTTTTACGAGTTTTTCGAGAGGTTCTTTTTCGTAAGATTTACGTAGCGAGGAGTTGGGTGGTACTTCGGGTATAGCGAAGTTTTCGACAAGCGCTTTGATGTAAAGCCCTGTTCCGCCAACTATAATCGGAAGATGACCGCGCCGTGTGATTCCTTTTATGGCTTTTAGTGCAATTCTGCGCCATTCAGCTACTGAGATAATCTTTTGCGGATCCATAAAATCCATTAGATAATGCGGTATCTCGGGATACGGCGATTCTTGACCGGAGCGATCTTTTTGATTGATGCCCAGTTTTTCATAATCTCGCAGATGAGGAACCTGTACCAGATAAGACCCGTGGCCCATAAACTTTCCGCGTCTGCCAGGGGGTTTACCGGTACCGATTGTAAGTTTTTTGTAGATTTGGCGGGCGTCGGCATTAATTATCTCTCCATTTAACTCTCTGGCGATACGCAAACTTAAACCCGTCTTACCCGAGGATGTGGGCCCGAGTACAATAAGAACGCGCGGCAAATCAGTATTTTTTTCTGCCTCGCTTTTTATTTTTGGAGTTTGCATATTAGTTGTTTATGTAATCGGGATCTACATATAGCCCGGTATCCGTAGCGTTGTTTGTATCAAATACTGAATTTTGCCTTAGCTGATTTTGTTTATATTGTTGGCACTCTGTTTGAAAACTTTGGTCTTGGATGGTGTCGCAAGAAACTTCCGTTTCCAGTAATTCTTCATATGCGCTTATGCACGTGATTCGTTTTGAGCCGGCATTGTTGCATAAATTTGGGTCTTTTTTACCCGTAGCTTTATCTAAATAACAAGCAAATGGATATTCGGCGGTTTCGCAATCCGCATTTATATCAGGCACAAAATCTTTATTGGCACTTTTACCGCACCCCGCACCAACAAAAAGTACGCAAAAAAGTATGGTGATTCCAATGTATTTCATATTCTAAGTATAACACGACTACTCGGGATTTTGTATAATCTCCCCCTCCAGGATCCAGGTCATAGGTTTTGTGATTTTAGCTTGAATGATGGAGCCCGGCGGAATCTGTAGCTCGCTTGCTTTAATGCGAACCCGTTTTAATTCTTCATTAGTACCCAAAAGCCAATCTCCATCTCGATTCTCGACAAAAACTTTCACAACCTTGTCTTGATAAGTTTTATTTTTACGCAAAGTTGTTTCTTCCATTAAATTTTGCAAAGTTTGCCAACGCTGTTTTTTAGTTTCAGAAGAAACATCATCCGAATAAAGGCGATAAGCCAGGGTACCCGAACGCGGAGAGTATTGAGCGGTGTAGGAAATATCAAAATCGCATGTTTTAAAAAGATCTATCGTTTCCTCGAAATCTTTATCCGTTTCACCGCAAAAACCAACGATTATATCCGTGCCCAAAGCGATTCCGGGACGAGCTCGATTAATTTTTTCAACTATTTCCAAGAATTTTTCGCGTGTGTACTTGCGGTTCATTTTGCGCAAAATCTCGTTTGAACCTGATTGCACAGGAAGGTGGAGATAGTTTACCTGTTTGGGCAGGGTAAGTGCGTGAATAACTTGATCGTCCATATCTACAGGGTGCGCTGCTGTCCAATGGATTCGTTCCAACCCATCTATTTGGTTTAACTCCCACAAAAGTGCCGCAAAATGATTTTGATACGGATTGAAGGATTTAAAGACGTGATGATCTGTTGCTTTATAGGCATTCACAACTTGACCTAATAGAGTTATTTCTCTGATACCATTTTCCACCAAGTTATTCGCTTCGTCTAAGATATCTTGCAAAGGTCGATTACGCACCAAACCCCTGGCATAAGGAACTACGCAGTAAGTACAAAAATGATTGCATCCGGTTTGAATTGATATATAAGCCTGAATAGATGACTCGCGCTTGGGATTAATCTTTAAATAATCTTCGACAGCATCGCCTTCTATTATCCACTCAGGGCGGAGCTCGGCTATCCAGCGCGGGAGATTAACCATTTCCGCAGTTGCAAAAAATAAATCCGCCACTTTAACCCGCTTTCTTAGAGCGCCATCTTTATCGCGCCCAGCCATGCAACCGGTAACCGCAACAAGTAAGCGCTCGCCATTTTTTTTGCGGTTTATGTACTGCTCCATGAAGCCCATAATGCGTTGTTCCGCGTGATCACGAATTGAACATGTATTTAGAATTACCAAATCAGCTTTGGTTTCATCTTCGGATACTTCAAATCCAACTGATGTTAAAAGCCCTCCCAAGCGCTCGGAGTCGTTTGTATTCATCTGGCAACCAAAGGTTTTTATAAAATATTTGGGCTTTTCCATGTCCCAAGATACTACAATTGCCAACGCCCTACGTCAAACATGATTTTAATAACCAATATCCAAGCTCCAATCACCAATAAATAATCAAGAAACAATATACTTAATAACCAATTGGAGTTTAGTGATTGTGATTTGGTTATTTATTGATTATTGTTTTATTGGTGATTGGTTATTTCCCGTTGTGTTATAATGAGTTTATTATGTCGGATAAAAAATTGACGCCAGAGCAGATTGAGAAAGTTCAAGAGATTTTAAAAAAATACCGTGAAGAAGCGGATAGGATTTTGGAAGAGCATCATAAAAAAGTGAAGCAGATTTTGGCGGAGAATGACGCGAAGCGGATGGAGGAACTTAAAAATACTATAAACGAAAATACATAATACTAGTCCTAGTACTTAGTCCTAGTCCTAGTACTTAAGTCCAAGTGATTAGTCGTAGCCGTAGAACTGAACTGAGATGAGGTTGAATCTGAAGTTTAGGTGATTAAATGAGTGGACAGGGTGCAGTGAACAGTGAGCTTACCTAGCAACCCAGAAGACCCCCTTTAGCAAAGGGGGATATTTAACGTTTACGTTAAATTGGGGGATTACAGTTCCCCTGCTTCGATTTCCATCAACCTATTGTACTTCTCTACTCTCTCGGAACGCGATAGGGAGCCGGTTTTTATGTATTCGGAGCCGGAGGCGACTGCGAGGTCTGCGATTGTTGTGTCATCGGTTTCGCCCGAGCGATGCGAGATACTGGTTGCGAAATTGTTTTTGTGAGCCATGATGATTGCCTCGGCTGATTCTGTAAGTGAACCAATTTGATTTACTTTAATGAGAATTGCGTTGCAGGATTTTTCTTTAATGGCTTTTTTGAGTCGAGTAATGTTTGTAACAAGCAGATCGTCGCCGACAATGTGAGTTTTTTTGCCGAGGCGAGAAAGAGATCCGCTCCAAGCCGCCCAGTCATCTTGATCAAAAGGATCTTCGAGGCTTATGAGCGGATATTTTTTTAACCAAGTTAGATAGCGCTCTAAAAGTTTTTCGGAGGTGAACTTTTTACCACCTTCAGCGCGAAAGGTGTACTCTGCTGTTTTCTCATCATAGAACTCAGAAGCAGCCACGTCTGTGGCAAGGCCAAGATCTTTACCCGGCTTGTAGCCAGCGGTTTTGATTGCTTCTTTTAAGAGATCAAAAGCTGTTTCTACATTTTTGAGCTTGGGAGCGAATCCACCCTCATCCCCCACTGTTGTTGCGAAACCTTTCTTGGCGAGAAGGCCTTTAAGTGATTGAAAAACTTCGGAACCCATGCGCACGCGCTCCGAGAATTTTCCGCGGAGCGGAACAATCATGCACTCCTGGACATCCAGGCTCCAATTGGCGTGAGCACCCCCATTTAGCACGTTCATCGTGGGAATTGGGAGAGATGCTTTATGAGGGAAGTTGTAGAGATTGCGGAGAACTTGCCAGAGAGGTTTTTTGATGGCAACTGCGTGAGTTTGAGCGCATGCGAGTGAAACGGCCAGGATTGCATTGGCGCCGAGCTTTTTCTTGTTTGCGGTTCCGTCGAGTTCCAACATCACGAAGTCGATATCTTTTTGACGGCGGACATCGATGTTTTTGAGAATTGGTGCGATTTTTTTATTAACGTTGTTGACGGCTTTTTGTACGCCCTTGCCACCGTAGCGCTTACCGCCATCACGAAGTTCCAGTGCCTCGTGAATACCGGTAGAGGCCCCGGATGGCACTTTGGCCTCGGCTGTGGCGCCGGATTTTAAAGTTACTCGGCAGGCGATGGTTGGGTTTCCGCGGGAATCGAGGATTTCGCGGGCAATTACGGATTTGATGAGGAATTCGGATTTTTGCATATTGACTATAGTTTACGTTAAAATGCGATTAAGGTCTATCCTTTGCCGTTAAAAATATCCGTTATGATTTCTTCAAGAGTGACGCTCGAGATGTTAATATCTTTGACGGGAAATTTTGAGATTAACCTCCCAATTGCTTCTTGGGATAATTCTTTAGGGATACTTAATTCCGCTTCATAGCCATCCCACGATACGAGATTGCCCAGCAGTTGTAAATCTTTTTTGGCAACTTTTTGCACGAATTGCACCTTAATAATCTTATCTTTGCTATATTCTTCTATGATACCCGCCAGAGATCCGTCGTAACCAATAATACCTTCGTTAATAACGATTAACCTTTCGCAAAGATTTTGTACATCATCCATATTGTGCGACGTGAGAATGATGGTGGTTTTGGATTTTTGATTGTAATCTTTTAAAAATTCACGGATTTTCTTTTGCGCGATTATGTCCAAGCCTATTGTAGGTTCATCAAGAAAGAGAACATCCGGGTTATGCAAGAGCGAGGCTATTATTTCGCACTTCATGCGCTGGCCGAGTGAGAGTTTGCGTACTTGAGTATTTAAAATATCCCCCACATCGAACAAATCTGTTAGTTCTTTTAATCGTCTTTGATAATCTTTCTCGGGGACTTCGTAGATTTTTTGCAAAAGACGAAAAGTTTCGATTGCCGGCAGAATCGGCCAAAGCTGGGATTTTTGCCCCATGACTATGGAGATACGCTTTTTAAACTCGTTTTGACGTTTACGCGGATCAAAACCAGCAACAGAGATCTCACCCAGCGTGGGATAAAGGATACCTGACAGCATCTTAAGAGTTGTGGTTTTTCCTGCGCCATTTGGCCCAACAAAGCCGACGAATTCTCCTTTTTTCAAGCTAAAAGAGATATCTTTAACGGCTTCCTTTTTTAGCTTTTCACGCCGGAAAAGAGCTTTCACGGAACCACGAAGACCTTCCGCTTTTTTGTGGTAGGTAAAGGTTTTTGAGACGTTTTTGATTGTTATGGCGTTCATATATTATTCATGTAGCTTGTAACATATATCATTCAACAACATCTCCCCTTCTGATTGTTACGTTTTTTTGATTAGTGTTATGTGTTTAATATCCGGTACTTTCGTATCGGCGGAGGCCGATGTTCCAGATGTAATTACTTAGAAGATAAAAACATATAAGTACACCAAACATAATACCCAAATCAGTAATTTTTAATTTACCAAACAGTGCCTGAACCGGAAAAGAATAAATACAGGCGACAGGAACCAAAACAGTTAAAGCGGTGCGAGCAATACCTTTGTAAATTGTTATTGGATATCGGCCAAGTCTCATTGTATTTATAAAAAGATGCATCGTTTGTTCCACTATTGTCCAAAAATTAATTGAAGATAAAATAATTACAAAAAAATATTGGATTATTAAGGCAAAAAGTATAATAAATAAATAATAAGGCAGATTGATATCCATGCTGCTTATAGAAGCTCCGTACATTATCAATATAACAGCGAATATTATGGGAAGCGAGCCGAATAAAATATCGTTATTATCATAGATGAAATAAGTTTTTAAGTTTACCGGGCGAACAAGGAGGCTATCGAGTTCACCACGGCGCATAAAACCCGGCATCCGCCTAAAACCTCCCCGAAAAAACGTTGCCCAAGCAATAGCATTAATCAATTCCCAAGTGCCAACCAATACCAAAACTTCCGCATAACTCCAACCACCAATCACATTTACTTTTGTGTATATCGCTTGAAAAAATATAACCACTAAAATTATTCGAATAATAATTCCCACATTCATGAATAAAAATGTTATCTTGTCTTCCATCCGGACCATGGTGTTTAACTTTAGATGAATTATGGCCAAGCTGAATTCTTTTTTTAACCTAATATTAAGAGCCATAAGCTTCGTATCTTTTTAACCCTAAGTGCCAAACTATTCTAGACATTATGTATAGAATAATCATCCAAACGAATTGGATCAATATTCCAAGAAGAGTCTGATCGAATGAAATACGTCCTATAAATGCATCTATTAAAAATGCACCTGTGTATTGATATGGCAAAAAATTCCCAATGGTTATTAACCAGCTCGGTAAAAAGGCGAGCGGTATTAGAGCACCGGAAAAGATGCTGGAGATATAATCAAAAACCATGTTCATACCCCATGAATTGGTGAACCAAAATTCCAAAAAATTGATCAATATATCGATAAAAAATAACAGGTTCATTGCAGAGAAAACAGTAACTAAAAGAATAAGATATGAAAGCGGATTCGTGACAATGTATACGTGTTCGCGAAAAATAATAAAAATAATTATTAATATGGGTAATCCTATTAGAACCCTCATAAATCTTTGAGCAAGCGCGAGCCAGTATTGATACCAGATATAGCTAATGGGACGTGTGATATACATCGAGAGTTCACCATTGCGAATATTGTCGGCTACGGGTGAAAAAGTGATTACTGAAGCCAAAATGAAGGTAATAAGTATGTAGTAAGTAATGATTTGTTCTTTGGTGTATCCGGCTATCTCGGCCCGAGCGCTAAAGACATCGTTCCATAGGTAGAAAATACTGACCAATGTTATTAAAGAAATAAAAAAACGGATCAACGTATTCGCGCGAAATTCAATTTCGCTTTGCAGAACATTTTTGAAAGCAATAAAGTACTTAGCGAGAAGCATACTTTATTACTTTTTTTTTGCTGATTTTTGCAGCTTACTTAAATCGTCTATAGCTTTTAACAAAATACGCAGGACTTGTTGCGTATGATGTATACTAGATTTCATGGATTCATCATCATGTTTAGTGACTTTAAGATAATTGTATAGCTTTGTGAACTGCTCTTTTAATAATTTGATTTTTTTAGTTAAACGCCGTTCAGTTTCTTCGATATTATATTTTGATGTACCTCGATCTTTTTGATCGGTATCCTCTAACCATTTTACTATACCCTGTAAAAAAGCTTCCGCAAGCCTTGAATCTGTATCAGAGTGTCTGTATTTATTTCTTTCAAAAGATCGTGCCGACCTCAACCATATATCTGTAAAATCTTCGGGGGTCACTTTCGACTTAATTCCCTTAAATAAAGCTTCGATAAACTGCGCATTATCACGAATTTGCTGCCAAGCTTTTGCCTTTCTGTCTGAACTTACTCCTAATTCTTCGCGCTCCCTTAATCTTGGGTTGGCATATAGTGCATTTATTTGCCTTTCTAGATCGGCTCTTTGCTTTCGTTTTCCTTTTGGTAAAGCCCAATGTTTAGATTGTAAGGCTTCTCTTTCTATTTTATTGGTTCTAACCGTTTCAAGTGACTGCTTAGATTCTTGTTGATAACCCTCGGATATTTCTTGCGCTTCTTCGGCGTTATAAAAAGGTACATTACCATTGTTCCATAAATCGTTCATCCATTCCTTTACTTCTTCAGATAGCTCCTCAACGGTTGTGCCACGTTCTAATTTCTCTATCCAATAATTCCTTACATCCATTCCATACCAAGGACGAAAAAAATCAGCATTACTTAAATACGCTTGTAATTGAGCAGATATTATCTCCTTATTAGTTTCAATTGAATTATTTTTTAAAGTATCATTAGCTTTTTCTGCTGGAGTTAAATCACGTAAAGAGCTAAAAATTTCGGCCAAGCGAGAATCTTCCTCAGTTTGTTTAGCAACTTCTTCCAGGGATGTACCAAAAATTATTTGATGAGTTGAATTCGGCAGAGCATTTAAGTTCTCTTTGAATTCAGCCATATTATTCCATGGTGCATCTATTTCGCATTCCCCGTAAACATCCTCCGACGAAACCTTTGGTGAGATTTCGAATGGATTGGAAATATCAGGCTTAACTTTTGATTGCTGATTAGGAATGTGAATTAATTCGCTCATAAGCATTTATTTCTTAGTTGATTTCTTTACCGGTTTATTCTTAACAACCTTGTTTTTCACGGGAGCTGGCTTTTTAGCTTTTGCGACTTTAGCTTTTGACGCTTTGGTTTTGCTGGAAACTTTCTTTGCCTTAGGTTGTTTTTCAAAAAGTGATATTAACCCGGGAATTTTGCCATTATTTGCAATAAACTCGAGTAACGCTCCCCCGCCGGTACTGATGTGATCGAACCATTCTTCCATGCCGGTGGCCAGAGCAACGGGAACAGTATCCCCTCCGCCGACAACTCCGTAGGTTTTACCACGGCTTCGCGATGCTACCGCGTATCCCAAAACCAAAGAACCGTGCATGAATGATGGAATCTCTACAACACCAACCGGGCCGTTCCAAAGGATTGTTTGGGCGGATTTTATAATGGCAGACCAGGATTGCATTGTTTTGGGGCCGATATCGCCAATCATTTCGCTCTTTTTTACATCCTTGATATCTGAACGTCGGACAACCGCGCCGGGTTTGATGGATTTACCAACAATCACATCCTCGGGGATCATTATCTTCTTGTTTTTGATGAGTTTTGTGGCGAGCGATACGCTACCGTCTTCTAAATATGATTTGCCAATTTCGATACGTTTGGCTCTTAAGAAGGCGTGTGCCATAGCTCCGCCGATTAGGACGTGATCCGCTTTTTTGACGAGTGCTGAGATGACTGGCATTTTGGTAGAAAGTTTAGCTCCGCCAACTATTGCCACGAAAGGTTTTTTTGGTTTATTGATAAGTTTGGAGATGGCTTGTACTTCGTTTAAAATGTTTTGACCCGCGTAGTGAGGTAAAAACTTGGTAATAGCGGAAACCGAGGTGTGTTTGCGGTGGCAGGAGGCGAAAGCATCGTTAATGTAAATATCTGCGAGTGACGCATAGAGAGTTGCGAGCTTTTTATCGTTTATTTCTTCTCCATCATAAAAACGGACATTTTCCAGTAAAACCACCCCTCCATTTTTTGTTGACATTAAACATTGTTCGGTGGCTATCATCCCCTCCTCTGTAGTTAAATCCTCACCGCAAAACATTACCGGATCGGAAAGATAAGCCTCAGCAAAAGGTAAAAGACGAACAGTTGAGAGTTTTTCATCGTGGCCTTTGGGACGACCAAGGTGCGTTAAAACTATCGTGATAGCACCTTGTTTTTTTAACCAATTAATGGTTTCCGCGGACTGTTCGATTTTGAGCAAATCACCCTCGGTAGGTACAGTGTGGAGTGGAATATTCCAATCAACACGAAGCAAGACTCTTTTACCGCGAAGAGACGTTTTTTTATTTAAAGATGGGAGAGATTTCATACCAGCCTATTATAACATATGAGACAGTTCATAAAGATAAAAGATTAAAGTTCATCAAGAGTTATCCGAGTTTACTCTTGATGAACTTGTTACTTTAATCCTGATGAACGATGCGTTTGATCAGATCCCCAATTCGATAATGACAATTTCCGGCGGGGTGAAAAGGCGGGCGCGAACTCCGACCTCGCCCAAGCCTCGCGAGATTATAGTGGGGATACCTTTGATTATTTTTCTGCCTCCATCGGCTTTGCAGCCGAATGCTGACGGTACGTGTAATGCGCCTACTAATGGTAAACCAACTTGGCCACCGTGAGCGTGGCCACAAAGAACCAAGTCCGTATCCTCTTCTTTTATATCGTGAATTAGGTCTGACTCGTGAACAAGTGTGATATGTGCAGCTTTATCATCACCGCGATTAATTGAAAGTTTTGGCAAACCATAAAAGCCGTCATCCAAACCAAAGATCCTTAGTTCTTTGCCTTGGACATTTATGCTGATGCCGGAGTTTGTGAGATTATGAAAACCCAGCGCAGATAATTTGGCTGTTAATTGAGCGGGATCATCTTGGTAATCATGATTGCCTAAAATGTAATATGATCCGTAAGTTGTTTCTGCATTTTTTAACGGTTCACCGTAATCGATATCTTTTGCGTCATGTACAACCATATCACCGCCAACCAATAGAATATCAGGTTTGGACTCTTGTAATTTTTTTGTGATTTTTTCCACCCAAGCTTTGCCTTTTTTCTTATGCAGATGCAGATCGGAAATGAAAGCGATTTTAAGCCAAACATTGGAGCTTTGCCCGATGGCTTCGCGATAGACCACCGTTTTTAGTCTGCGTGGCGCGACCAAAATGCCGTACGCGAGCATAAGCTCGCCCAAGATCATGAAATAGGTTAAGTAAAACCAAACGCCCCCAAGCAAGAAGCCGGCTAAACCTAAAAGCGCCCCAAACAGTGCAAGCAAAATCATGAGTATATCAAATACCGCAAAAGTTTCGATGGATTTTTGGAGATCGAGCTGCTTCATATTCACCTAATCTAAACTTCGTAGGGGCGTATCCTTGTGATCGCCCGTGCTTTATCGAAAGCTAATAAGTTCCGCCTTCGGCGATAGAACGGGCGAACACGAGGTTCGCCCCTACACATTGTTTATGAGGACTTATATGGTTTTTCCCAGCTTAAGTGCCATCTCGGCTAATCGGTGGGAGTAACCCCATTCATTATCATACCAAGTTAAGACTTTTACCAAATCTCCATCGATAACTTTTGTCATGCTGAGGTCTACAATGCTTGAGTGGGGGTTGCCAATAATGTCTGATGAAACGATTGGTTCATCCGTAACTGTTAAAATATCTTTCCAGCGTTTTTCTTTAGCGGCTTTAATAAAAGCGTTATTAACTTGCGCAACAGTGACTCTGCGTTTTAGGAGTGCTGTAATATCGGTAAGCGAACCGACTACTACCGGAACTCGAATGGCGATGCCGTCGAATTTATTGTTTAAGCCGTCAACAACTTGTGTTGTTGCAACAGCGGCGCCGGTTGTTGTTGGCACAATGTTTTGCGCGGCGGCGCGGGCACGGCGAAGATCTTTATGCGGGCCATCTTGAATATTTTGATCGGCGGTGTAGGCGTGAACGGTTGTCATACCTGCTTTTTTGATGCCGAACTCTTCCATTAAAACCTGCATAGCCGGGGCAATGCAATTGGTTGTACAAGAGGCATTATTTATAACATGGACATTCTTTTTTACATGTTTCTCGTTTAAACCTATTACATGCGTTGGTACACCATCGCCTTTGGCCGGAGCACTGATAATTACCGATTTGGCACCTGCCGTAAGATGCATGCTTGCGCTTTCCAAATCACGGAATCTGCCGGTACATTCAAGTACCACATCCACTTTTAGCTTTTTCCATGGCAACTTGGTTGGATCCTTTTCCGCAAATACCGGAATTTTTTTGCCGGCAACGCTTATTGATGATTTGGTAAAGTTAATTTTTTCTTTGTAGTGCCCATATGCCGTGTCATGTTCCAAAAGGTGAGCCAAAGTTGCCGTATCAGTTAAATCGTTGATTCCAACCACCTTAAAACCTGCTTTATGCAAACCGGCTTTTAAGGTATTACGGCCAATACGGCCAAAACCATTAATTGCAATACGAGTCATATAAAATTTTAGAATTTTGTAAAATAGTATTAATTTATAGTGATTTCTCTTTCACCAACAATCGTTGGACCCGACCCATCTTCGGCCATTTCATACTGAATAATGGCGATTGTATTATCGTTTAGCCAATTTATTGTTGCTTTTGAATTTGCATCTTTATACATAATTCCGCCCGTAGCACGCGCGGCTAAAAATTCTTTTTCAGCCAAGAGATCAACTACCATTATTTGCTCTTCACCATCCTCGGTTACATTGTAATATGCCGCATAGCTCATATTTGGCGAGTAAACAGATTCTGTGGGAACCAGATTGGATTGTGCGATGAGTTTACCGCTGGATGTTTCCATTATCCAAATGCGCTTATCATTTGCATTGCGCTCGCTTCCATAAGCCCAAGCACCAAAAGCAATACGCGAACCATCTTTGTTTATTGCCAAGGGTTGCAGTAATTCAGTTGTCAGTGGCGCGCCTTCAAGTTTTCGTACACTTGGAACCAAAACTTCTTTGGAGCCGTTTTGATCCAGGCGATAAATCATTAAATCGTCACATGGGCCGGTAAAAGTATTGGGGCAAGATGTGTAGCCCAATCTTAGATCCTGTACTCCCGAATCGCTGTATAAGATTTTTGTTTCGTTGCTATCTTCCGGAACAACAATAGTTTGTTGCATGCTTACCTCGTTGCTAAGTTTATTTATTACACCCAATAACCGCGTTTGTTCACTATACACGCGATACAGGGCAAAGCTTACGATAGCAAGGCTTAGAAATAGTAAAAAGATAATAAAGGACATTCCCATTTGTTTATCTTTTCTTGGTGAATGACTCGTGTGGGCGGTATCCTGATCAGATTTTGCCCTAGAGGTTTTAGTGGTTTTTTTAACTGGCATATAAATATTACCAAAAATAGGTTTAATACCTGTATAGTAACATAAAAAAACAGCGCAGACTAATACGCAGAACAATAACCAATCATCAAGCTCCAATCATCAATAAATAACCAATCACACAATTTCCAATCACTAAATTATAATCTACAAACAAATCAAAAACCCCAATAATGAAAATCCGAAATTGTCCGTTGTTGTGTTTTTAAGTTTTTAATTTGATATTTGTTTGGAGATTGTAATTTGGAAATTGAATTGTACGATGCAAATTGTATTTTCAAACAAAAAAACAATCACCTTCTCATTAACCAATTGGTTATTAAACCGGATTGATTATTGATGATTGATTGGTGATTGTTTTGTTGATGATTGGTTATTGCAGTTTAGCAAGCTTTTGGCGCGGCGCCAATCTCCCAGCGAACAAAGCGCGCGATAACTATCTTTTCTCCGATGGTTGCGATTTTTTCATTAACCATCTGCTCGATTGTTTTATCGTCATCTTTGAAAAAATCTTGCTTTGTTAGGCATACATCGTTCAACCATTTATCGATCTTACCTTGCATGATTTTTACTTTGATCTCCTCGGGTTTGTTATCGTTTGCCATTTCTTGCGCGAAAAGCTCTTTTTGCTTGGCTAAATCCGCCTCCGGAACCTGTTCGGGTGATACATATAATGGGCCCATAGCCGCTACCTGCATCACCAAGTCGTTGGCAAACGCAACGAAATCTTCGTTCAAAGCCACAAAGTCGGATTCACATTGAAGCTCGAGCATGGCCGCCATCTTTTTATTATGATGAACATATGTCACAAAGATACCTTCCGCTGTTGTACGCTCTGCGGTTTTTTGCGCAGCTTTAAGCTCGCCGCTTTTACGTAATAGTTCCATCGCCTTTTCCATATCATCCCCTGCTTCGTCTAAGGCTTTTTTACAGGCCATCATGCCCGCGTTAGTTTTGGCGCGAAGCTCGGCCACAAGTTTTGCATCTGCCATACTTTATCAATTAACAATTAATAATTAATAATGAATAATGTCGGAACTACCTAATATTATTCATCATGCATTATACATTATGCATTTTGTAGTTAGACTTTCTTGATATTTTTTCGCGGACCGCCTTGAACCAGTGCGCTTCCTAAACGTGAACGATTGGATTCCCATTCAGCTTGACCTTCTTTGCAAGCATTTGCAATGGCACCTACTATCATTTCGATGGATTTAACAGCATCATCATTAGCGGGAATAGCGTAATCAACCTTGTGCGGGTTTACGTTTGTATCGCAAACGGCAACAATTTTAATTCCACGGCGGGTAGCCTCGGCCAACGCTGTATTATCTTTGTGGATATCGGCAATAAATATTGCTTCGGGAATGCGGTTCATATCTTGGATACCGCCAACTTTTTCCTCGAGCATTTCTATTTGTTCGCCAAATTTTTGCTGTTCCAGTTTTGTGTATTTACCAAGCTCGCCTTTTTCGTGCTTGCGCTTGAGATCTTTAAATTTTTTCAACATCTGCGAGATAACTGAAAAATTGGTAAGAGTACCGCCAAGCCAACGCTTTGTGATATATGGCATTTTGGCTTCACCGGCAAATTTTTCGATTATGGGAGCGGCTTGTTTTTTTGTGCCCACAAAAAGCACGCTTCCGCCGCGCATGGTCGTTTGTTTGCAAAAAGCCATCGCTTCTTCCAAAGCTTTTTGCGTTTGTTCTAAATTAATAATATGAATGCCGTTTTTAGCACCGAAGATGTTTTTCTTCATGTTCGGATGCCACTTGGACGTGCGATGACCAAAGTGCACGCCGGATTCTAGCATTTCAACTAATGTTGGAGTTTTTGGCATATAGTGTTTTATTTCCAAGCTCTGCTTGGTTTAGCCTTAACCCGCTCTTTTACAATCTGCAAGGATCTCGAATTGCCAAACCCGAGACAGGCTCTTGCGATTTTTATGTAGAAGATGAGGCGTCGTGTATAGACTGAGATTTAAAAAGCGCCTATTACTAGGCGCGATTGAGTATATCAAGGGTTGATTTTTTCGTCAACCCAGCTTTTTTGGTTATTCTTCGATACGGACACGATAGGCTACATCGCCTTCGAAATTTCCGTCAACCACGAGCATATCGTTTGGGAACTCGGATTTTCCATTTTCTCGTAGAATTTCGACTTTGAGGGTACCCCGGCAATCCTCACGAAGGGAGGTTTGGCACGCCGGAACCATCTTGTCGCCTTCCGGAACCATGATCATGAAGCGGATCTCGCTCCCAACAGCCGCTCGGCCAAGCGAGCATTGAAGTTTTTTCTCCGTATCCTGAAATACTGTTTTACAGGAAATTGGCTGAGCTTCCACATTTTCATACATAAGCTGATAGATGCCCTCAACCTCCATACCAGCCTTGGGAGCTTCTTGCCCATCCTTCAAGGAATAGGTGATGAAAACCTCGGTCTTTTCGAGACCGTAGTCTACCGGGCAAGCACAGACTCCGTCGGTGCAGACGCACTCGGTGGACTCGCCTCCGTCGCAGGCGACGAAGAAAAAAAGACACATGAGAAAGATGCCAAACACACTTTTACGATACATTGGATTACCTCCCTGAAGAGTTTTTTGTACGGTGCGAATACAGCAAATTCACCATATTTTAGCGAAAATGTCAACCCCGACAATCGAACTTCGAACTTCGAACAACGAACTTCGCTTTAAAAAGGCTTAACTGGGCGGAAAACTGAGATAACTTCTCGTAGAGGCGTATCATAGTGATCGCCCGTACCAATCCAGCGCCAATCAGTTCCGCCTGCAGCGTCAGAACGGGTAAACACTAGGTTTACCCCTGCGATAAAATTAAAAAAAGAAAAGAGCCTCTAGATTGAGGCTCAAGATTTTGTGTGAGTCGAGAAGCGGAATTGCTTACTCGACGAGGCAGGTTGGATTGGGCCAAGGGGCTCCCGTGCTATCCATGTTGCCGGTCATGTTGCCGTCACGGAGACCGCAGACCTCCTTCTTGCCCTTGCAAACCACTAATGTGAATCCGGGGCAGTCATCCTGTTCACAATAGTAATTGGCATCGTTGGGGTTTGGTGAGGAGGATGGATACGCGTGATTGGCGGGTGCCATCTCCAACAAAGTGCCGTTGACGATATCAGCATCTGTTCCGTCATCCAGCTTTGGATGGCAGGTCATGGTATTGTCTTGGTTTTCACCAAAACACCAAATGCCCCATGTAGTATCCGCAGTTGGCCCCATATAGTTGGGGAAATTGATCCAACCAAAGATGAGAAGTGCATGATCCGCGGGTAGCGGGGCGTTCATGAAGACTATGACCTCGCCCTGCACGCCGTGCTGGTCGCATTCCACAGAAAACGGTTCAGAACCACCGGCGCCGGCGCTTCCGCCTGATCCGGAGGTTCCGGCGCTTCCGCCCGAACCGGCTTGGCCCGAGCTTCCGCCCGTGCCTCCGCTTCCGGCTTCGCCTGCCGAGCCACCCAAACCGGATGAACCGGCGCTTCCGCCTGATCCGGAGGATCCGGCAGAGCCGCTATCCGGGCAAACGCAGGGTCCCAAGGTTTTATCCTCGAGACACTCCTGAACGCCACCGGCGCATACATCGTCGCACTCCAAGGTGGAACCGGGGGGTGCGCAGGGCGTTCCCGTGTTGCTTCCGGCTGATCCGGCGGCTGCCTCGGAACCTCCCTCATCGGGGATATCAGCGGGAGTATGGCCATTCGCGAAGTCGGCGTCTTCACCGCTGTCGCAGGCAAGAGAACCGAGGACAAACAACGACGAAAAGATGATTGCGAAACTCTTCATGGTATTCTCCTGTCTAACTTTTATTGCTAGATCGAAAGTCCGAGGTTTTGGCTTATTCCTCAAAAAACAAGGTTAAAGCCGATGTCATGATGACACCATAAATTAACGGTTTTGTCAATACTTAATGACTGAAACTATTGGCGGATACCGCCAGAGGCGGTCAAGAGCTGATAGCGGATAGCAGACTAAGCCAAAGTTATATTAGCTATAATTAGCAATAAAAAAGACTCCGCGAGAAGCAGAGTCTGGTGTATAGCTATTAACTAATCGATTTTTAGCTGACAGCTATTAGAGGGTGCAGACGATCTTTACGTTAGTGCCGGTACCTTCGTACACGGCATTGCCTGCGAGCGTGCCATCGGTGTTTACCCGGCAGACCTCGGTGTGCCCCGAGTAGACGATATAGGTGCCTTGGTAACACTTACTGAGCTCACAAAGTGTGTTCTTCATGTCCAAGCCCGGGCCATCGGCTATGCCGGGTTGGAATTTTATCATGTCGCCAGAGTGAGCCGGGGCGTTAGGGAAACCTCCATCAGGAATTGGCCAGCAAGCGTTGGGGCCGGGGCAAGGGAAGCACGCCAGATTAGCAACACCAGCCTCGCTCCAACAAACTGATTTGAACGGGATGCTCTGCCCGCTTCCTGCGGGGATGATCTCGGCCTTAAACATAAGGCTTTTTGCGGTTCCTCCAGGGAGTGATCCACAGATCATGACATCGCCGGCTTCCGTTGAAACACCGAAGCAATCAACGGGATGCGGCGGCGCATCGGCTTCGACGACATCCGGTGGCGCGTCGAGTGGTGAATCTTCGGGAGCATCCTCTTCTGTTGCATCCAGCGGAGAATCCTCTACCGCGTCTGCCTCGAGCGCAACATCATTTGGTACATCGGTTGCAACATCATCCGGAGAGTCGATTTGGTTATCCGGAACGACATCCGGGGCTGCGTCGGCGTCGGGAGTTCCTGTTTCGGGCCAAGTAGACGAATCCCCCTCACCAGCATCAGCGGCGTCGCCACTGCTCGGAGTAAAGAGAGCATCGCCATCAGTATCGAGCTGACATGCGGGCGTAAAAATCATTGAAAAGAACAAAATGAGACATATTGCAAAACCCTTATTGTTCATGTCCCCACCTTTCGTTTTGGAGCTAGATATAGCCCTAAATTTTGTTTATGTTTTAGCTGTTTATGCTTAATACTAAAGCATAAAAACAGCTTTTTGTCAATCCATTCAGGATAAAACCGGTAGAAGAAAAATGTTTAAACTAAAACACTTTTTTGTTATTAAGCCTTACTATAAGCCATTTTATTCGTCATTTCCCATTTTACCGCTTTTAACCGCAGAGATGACTTTGCCTAAGTCGCCATCTAAAATTTGGTCCATATTATGCCAGGATTTTTTAATGCGATGATCGGTGATGCGGTCTTGAGGATAGTTGTAGGTGCGAATTTTCTCGGATCTGTCGCCCGAGCCGATTTGATCACGGCGCTCTTGAGCCAGGGCTTCCATGCGCTTTTGTTCTTCTGCCTCCCAAAGGCGGGCGCGAAGTATCTGCATGGCGCGTTCGCGGTTTTGTGTTTGCGAGCGTTCATCTTGGCAGTTAACGATAGTGTTGGTTGGAATGTGTGTGATGCGAACTGCCGAGTAGGTTGTATTAACGGATTGCCCGCCTTTGCCGCCGGCGCAGAAAGTATCTATACGTAAATCTTTTTGCTCGATTTCATATTCCTTTTCTTCCAGCTCCGGGAGCACAGCAACAGATGCGGCGGAGGTGTGGACTCTGCCCTGCTTCTCGGTAACCGGTACGCGTTGAACACGGTGTACACCCATTTCGTATTTTAAAACTCCATAAGCTCCGGTTCCGGTAACATTAAAAACAATTTCTTTATAACCTCCTTGCTCGGCCTCGGAAGAGGACATGAGCGAAGTCTTCCAGCCTTTAATCTCGGCAAAACGGGTGTACATTCGGAAAAGATCGGCCGCAAAAATCGCAGCTTCTTCACCGCCGACACCGGCACGTATTTCGATGATCGCGTTAGAATGATCGTATGGCCCCGGAGGAACCAATGCCAAATCAAAATCATCTTTGGCTTTTTCCAAAGCTTCTTCGAGCAAGGGAATCTCGGCTTCGGCCAGTTCGCGCATTTCCGCATCATCTTGCTCCAGAGTATCTTTAGCTTCCTGCAAATTTTTAAGAGCTGATTCATAAGCTTCACCTTTTTGAACCAGATCTTTAGCTGTCATAAAGGCACGCGAAATTTCTCGAACTTTGGATTGATCGGCCAGAACAGCCGGATCAGCCATCTTTGATTCGAGATCTGAATATTTGGCTCTGGCCTCAATTAATTCTTCATTGTAATTCATAACTTTTTTGTATCGTTGAGCTCTGCTCGATTACACTCCATACTTAGTACCTTGTACCTAGTACAAATGTTTTAGTATAAAAAAATACTCCCTTTGGTGCCAATCACTTAATGTCAAACGAGAAACGTGAGACAAAAGCTGATGACTTTGGGAGTATCTTTAAATTGCTAAGCTTCGAGTAAAAACTCGGGTTGTTTGGCTTTCTTTTTGTCGGCACGAGCGGTTGCGCGTTTGGCAGCCTTTTCTTTCTTGGTTTGAACTGATTTGCCTTCTTTGGCAGCTTGCTTCTTTTGGTACTTCTGTACACGGCCCTCGGTATCTACTAGAACTTTTTTGCCGGTGTAGAATGGATGGCAATTTGAACAAAGCTCTACATGGGTTTCGGGAACCGTAGAACCAACAGTTAATACGTTACCACAGACGCAGATGATTTTAGCGTCATTGTGGTATACCGGGTGGATATCTGCTTTCATAACGCGTGTACGATACCAGAACTTGCCGGACTTGGCAAGATGTTAAATATAGTCTAGTATTTGGCTATGTTAACGAAAGATTTTTACTACAACCTACCGCCCGAGAGTATAGCTCAAGTACCAATGAAGCCCAGGGACTATTCAAAGCTCATGGTTTTGGATTGCGAAAATCAAACAATATCGCACAAGAAATTTTTTGATGTGGTTAATTTTTTGAAACCCGGAGATTTGTTGGTGGTGAATAATAGCAAGGTTTTTCGTGCCCGGCTGACGGCAAAAAAAGATGAAACCAAATTTGAGATCTTTCTACTTAGACCGGATGGTGAAAATTGGATCGTGCTGGCAAGACCCGGAAAAAAGCTGAGCATCAAGGATGTAATTAATTTTGAAGATGATGTGTCGGCCGAGGTCGTATCTAAAAAAGAAGATGGGACTGTGGTTATTAAGTTTTCGATTTCGCATGATGAGGTATTTGCATACACACAAAAGCATGGCAGTGTGCCCGTGCCCCCTTATGTTAAAGAGGCTCCGGATGATGCGGATGACTATCAAACGGTTTACGCAAAAGAGACGGGGTCTGTGGCTGCGCCGACAGCGGGGTTTCATTTTACTCCTGAGCTGATGAACAAGCTTCGTGATAAGGGAGTAAATATTGCTCATGTGACATTACACGTGGGGCTGGGTACTTTTAGGCCGGTGATGACGGAGAAAGTTGAAGATCATGAAATGCATGAGGAGTGGGTGGAAGTAAACGAGGAGACGGCACAGATGATCAATCAAACCAAAGAGAATAGAGGGAGGGTTGTGGCGGTGGGGACTACGAGTGTACGCAGCCTCGAAGCTGCGGCACAAATCCCCCAATCCCGCCATGGCGGGATGTCCCCCTTTGCTAAAGGGGGTATACAGTCATTCTCTGGTTTTACGAATTTGTTTATTACGCCGGGGGATGAGTTTAGGGTAGTGGATGTTATGATTACGAATTTTCACTTACCCGAGTCGACGCTTATCATGTTGGTATCGGCTTTTGCTCAAAGCAAGATGTGTGGTGATGATGAAGGGCGCAAATTTGTACTCAATGCGTACCAAGAAGCAATCAATAATGAATATAGATTTTATTCATTTGGGGATGCGATGATTCTCTTTTAGCCTGCGGCGAAAAAAATAATAAAGTACAAATAATAAATAATAAATAATAAAGTTCAATTCACTGATTTTAGGTAGATGTTGTTAAATAGTAATCTAGGTAATTAAAGTTTGTAATCAAGCTTTCATCTAAAAGCAGATCCGCCTATGGCGGAAATCAAGGTTCAAATTGTGTTAATCCCAATTCTGCAATTAATAACAAACCCTCGAGTGGAGCTCGAGGGGTGAGGGTTCCGGGTTACCGGTTTTGCGCTGGCCCCCGTTACCGAGGGCGGTCGACAATCAAGGTTGCACCTCCGAGTATTTGTTCGCGATTGGGCTTACGGGCTGCGCAGGACGAGACGGGAAAAGATTTGGACATTCATGGTAGGGGTTTCCTTTCTAGAATGTCGCTGCGTTTTGCCCTTGAGCAGGTGCTACACTCAAAAGCGGCGTGAGTAGAGAATAAAATATTTTAAGACACGTGTCAATTCTTTAAGCTTGAGCCCGACTTAGCAACAATCCTGCTAATCCCGTCAGAGGCCTCGAGCGTAGTCGTGTGGCGAATCCAGAGAATCAAGGTAAAAAAAAGAAACCCCAGAGCCTGATTGGCTGCGGGGCTTAGTAAACCTTCAAGGTGCACCTCTCTTTCTGGCCCTTAGGGCTGTTGTTGTGACGTTTCCGTCGGGGGGCGGCGTTGTTTACGATTGTCGTCGGGTACGCACACGCATTGGTGGTTGCCCTTTCTGGGGTTGGAGGTGACAATTTTTTACCCCTGATAACAAGCTTCATGCCTGCCTCAAGAGTGATGCTGACCATAATAGCAGATTCCGGGGTTTTTGTCAACCCCCTATACCCCATCCTCTATCCAACGGATATCGAATTCCTTGTCATTTAGGATGATGGCTAAGATATCAGCATGGACTTTATCCTCGTTGATTTCTGGATTTTTCAATAAATACTCGGAGATTGCATTATAAAAATTATCGCTTTTATATTCGGTGACGGCCTCCTCGGGATATCCGTACTTGATACCGGATCTCATTTTAACTTCAATAAATCTCCACTCATCGCCTTTTTTGACGATGAGATCTATCTCCCCCGCTCTGCACCTCCAATTGCGATGCACAACTGTGTAGCCTTTTTCTTCGAAAAACAATCCGGCGATATCTTCGCCGGTTTTTCCTAAAATTTGGTTGTGGGACATGGTAACTTGATGAGTTCCTGAAACGAGTTCAGGAAGGCGAACGCTAAAAGCAAATAAAGTCTACTTTTTAGGCTTAGGGAGCCACTTGTCTTCGTGTTCGCGTTCTTGTTTTAGTTTGCGTTGTTTGGGGATCTCGACTGCGATGAATTTGTAGAGGAAGTATATCCAGACAGCTGTAATTAGGAGCCAGAGAATATATCCTGCGCGCATCGAAAGAACCGGAATTTGTTCGTAGGCAAAGACAAATAAAAGTAGGCCGAACGCACCCATGGAAAGCAACAGGCTGGCGGATTTGTCGATGGCACGGCGATTCCATTTTTCGAGTTTGGTTTTGATTGAATAGATTTTTGCTATTACACCAACCAAAAAGATGGCTACAAAAACTACAAGTAAAATGCGTGTGGCCCATGGTGTTAAAGCCGGCGGGTATTGACTGAACCAGAAGTTTAAAGTTAAAAGATTTTGCATATTGATTGTTAGCTTGCATTAAAAACCAGCAATTATCAAGAAACGTGTCAACCGGTGACTTTTACCTGCGTGCGTTCGTACATTAATCCGTAATGAGAATGACCTACTTCTATTTCATCTAAAAATTCCAGGTATTCGGATTCACAAATAGATTTGCTTTGCTCGATGGTTAAGCGATGATCGATAGACGGGCCTATGGGAGTTTCTTCGGCTCTCCACTCGACAACAACAATTCGCCCGCCGGGTTTGGTGAGGCGTGCCATCTCGCGGATTAAGGCGGGTTTGTTTTGGGATAAAAAAAGATTATTAATAAGCAGGCAAAGATCGAGTGAGCCATCTTTGATACGAGTCGCGCCGTAAACATCCATGTCAGACCAGACGGTGATTATGTTGTATAGCTGTTCTTGTTTTATGACTTTATCCAGATGTTCTAAAACATCACGGCGGATGTCGACAGCGTAAGCGATGCCATCGGCGCCAATAAGTTGAGCGGCAGGAATTACAAAATGCCCTGTGGAACCGCAACCCAAATCGGCAACATGCCAACCGGGTTGGATACCAACTCGCTCCAATAACTTAAATGGATTTATAAGTTCGGTGCCGCTTTTTAATACAAAACCTTTCATACGGGGTAGAGTTTATAAAGTTGAAAGTTTGTAAAGTTGGATGATTTTAGCGGATGAGCCATGAGCCGAGTGTGGCGTTTAAAAAGGCTGTCCAGAGATTGGTCATGACCATGAATCCGACAAAGCACATCAGAAGACCGATAAACTTGTACATCAACCTAGTGCCGCCAGAGCCGAGATATTTGTAAGTCCAGGCCATCTCGCCAAAAAAATCTTGGAACTTATTGGTTTTGATGACCATAAGAGCACCAACCGCGACCAAAATTAAACCTATTAAAATTCTTGTAAACATAATGTGTTGATTATAGCATATTCTCTATTCATTCTGAATTTTCAATAGCAAATATCAAATAGCAAGAGTTTCTTAAGTTACTCTTGCTATTTGCTATTTGTTATTTACTCCACTGCAATCCATCTGTAGCGATCTTTAGCGCTCCGTTAAAACCCTGTTTGCGAACCTCGGCTTCCATGGCGGCAGGTTCATCGATACCCATGTAATGCGTGAGCCAAAGTTCTTTAACCCCGGAGCGTGCAGCAAGCATTCCGCATTGGTCTGGAGCCATGTGGCCATAGCCGGCAGTGTAGCTTTGGCCAATGCGCGTGCTGGCATCGGCAATGAGGAGATCCGCATTTGCGACGGAGGTGAAGAGTGAATCTGTAATGCCGGCATCACCGGTGTAGACGATGGTTGCTTCGGGTGTTTCGACACGGAAGCCTAGAGCTGGGTGTTGGCCAAAACCATGATAAACGCCAAAAGGTTTTAGTGTTAACCCGGGGATTACCTCACGCTCCCAACCGCTGCGGATTGGCTCCACGGAAAACTGGAATTTATCGGGCATGTGATTTAATTTACCGCCGGCCTCCGGGTGATGCCAATTCCATACCGCCTCAAATCCATCCGCGGAAGCCTCGTGCATATAAACTTTTGCTTGCCTCATTTTTGGTTTGGGATCGCCCCAAAGCACTCTGCAGAGTTTGGCTTGAAGCAACTGCGGGAGAGCGGCGTGATCGGGATGCACGTGAGTTAAGGCTATGTTGGCAATATTGCCAATGTCGTAACCCTCGTCTTCTATGCGATAACGAACGCCTTCGGCGGCATCCAAAAGTAAAAGCTCGTTGTTGTATTCAATTAAAAATCCCGGAGGGAAACGGCGAGGCCCGGTGGAACATCCATTGGAACAAATTCCCGTTCCTAGTGCGATAACTTTAAGTGGCATAAAAATTAGTTTATAAAGTTGAAAGTTTGTAAAGTTTATAAACTATACGAGGCTAAATAAATCACCTTTATGAACTTTATAAACTTTTAACTTTATAAACCTGAAGAACTGAATAGTAAGATGACTATAGTATAGCACAGTAGATTTGACAGCGTATTAAAAAACTTATAAAATTTATTTTGTTAACTTTATGAACAGTTTGACCGGATCAAAAATTATTGTTAGCCTAGGCCTCATTATTAATGAACGTCATTCTTAGTTTTTCAAATTTGGAGAATTAGGAATGACCCACATTGTGAGGTCTTTTTTTTTGGACTTTGACAACCAAAACCGTGACAAGAGGTAAAAGCATGCTTCGCAGTACAAATCCGTGGCTGGAGATCGCAAAAGAGCGGGTACGCATTCATGATATGAGCCCGTTTGGCGTGTTCCTTAGCAAAATCAAAGGCCTTGGATCTTATGCCAGCCGTGCGCTGGTACAAAGAGGCATTGTATTTTCGGGCTATGAAGATGAACGGAGCCGAAGTAACATTGTGGCAAACCACAAGTTTCTTAAGTATCACGCCGGCATTGGGGCGCAAGAGCTTGTTTTGGTTAGAGGAAATAACCTTGCTCGAGCGCTAATCGAACAAGATCAAGCGCTCGGTTGCATGGAAATGATTCGCCAAGCCGTGCACTCCGGAATGCCTTTGGATTTTTATCTTACCAGATACATGGAATACTTTGTGGAAAAGCTGGGACTCGGCTGGCACCAAATCAGCACTGCACAGCCCACCATTGCCGACATGTTTGATGATAAGTACCGGCTTCGTTGTTTGGGTGATGAGTTGAACATGCGGAGAGCTTTTTCGCCATGGGAGTTGGTGTCCGCAGAATTTGAAAGTGTAATGCAAGCTCGGGAGAGGGTTCTGCTCGAGGCTAATGCCGTTGTACCAACAGATATCGTATACCTTAAAGTGCACGATTATGATGGCGGTGTTGGCATCATGCGGTTAAACAAGGATACACCCGATGATGAGCTTCGGGAGTTCTTGGATGAATACCGGGGTTGCAGTTTGGTTATGGATGCAGGATATCCGGCAGACAGTTTTGATACGGAGATCTGTTCCGTAAAAATAGTCTTTGATGATAACGGTTGGACACCCTTGTACTTTACCAAGATGAGTATTCAAAATGATGCTCACAATGGAAATTCGGTTGCAATAGGCCAACAAGTTCTGGACCCACACGTTGAACGGCAAGTAGTTGAGATTGTAACACCGTTTAACAACGCGGCTCACGAGAATGGCTACGGAGCGCTCATGCCGAGAACAGCTTGCATCGACTTCTTAAAGGTAAATTATGAAGGCAATGTGCACATCTTCCTCTTGGAGTACAACGCTCGTTCCTCGGCATCAGACTATGCCATGGCGGTTTGCTACGAGGCTATGCACCGTTTTGGCGGAGGTAAAGCCGCTGTTATGATGGAGAACTTGGATGGCTTGCCTGAAGACCTGAGCTTTGACGAGCTAACCTACAATTATCTCAACTGCCGTCCATGGGATGGCGGTTCAAGGCCGGGGTTTGTGCTGGCTAACGCAGGCTGTTTGGAGCAAGGAAAAATCACCGCCTTTACCATAGCGCCCCAGCTATCCGAAGCCGAGGCGATGATGAAAAGCATCGTCCCCAAAACCTCTGTTCGCCAAAAAGTTCTTTTGCGCGCAAGCGCCTAATTCCATCCCCGAGACTTCTCGGGGATTTTTAATATCCTGATTTTTGAATTTTAGGATTAGCAGGATTGTAACTTGGCAATGCTAAGTGAAATCGCATACTTAAGAAGTTTGCCCCGTAAAAATCCGCAAGCGGATCACGGCTGCGCCGCGTGTGACGGAGTCATTATACGAGGGGCACATAAAAAATCGCCTAATTTTACTTATAGCGATTTATTATTGGGCTGCGCCACGTGAAGCCGGTATCAAAGAATCTTTGCCCCGTAAAGTCCGATGTTCATCGGACCACGGGACACGTAAAAAGCCGCCCAATTAACTAAGCGGCTTTTTACGTGGTGGACGCTGTAGGATTCGAACCTACGACCCCCTCGGTGTAAACGAGGTGCTCTAACCAGCTGAGCTAAGCGTCCGTCTTTGATATGGAGGATATTATACCATAATCTAAATCTTGCCAAGTTTTGGGTTCTTTGGTATCGTTTGGCTCACAAAAGAACAAGCACGGGTGGCGGAATGGTATACGCGCTAGCTTGAGGTGCTAGTGGGAGCAATCCCTTGGAGGTTCAAGTCCTCTTCCGTGCACCATATAAAAAATTGCTTAGAAGTTTAAGCAATTTTTTAATTGTCAGATTTGTAATTTGATTGATTCTATTGCAGGAATCTAATAACTAAAATGAATAATTCAAAGTAAAAATGATGAATTCAACCTTTCAATGCACCACCCTTCCTCCAATGATTTCTCGGTAGACTTCATTGGGGGTTTTGTAATTAAGTAACTTTCTCGGTCGGTTGTTAAGTTTTTCTTGTATCTCATAAATTTGCAGGTGAGTAATATTGTTTAAGTTAATTCCTCTGGGAAGATATTGCCTGATTAATCCGTTTAAATTTTCAACTCCGCCTTTTTGACATGATTTATATGGATCACAGTGAAAAGTATCAATCCCATAATCAAGCCTAAGTTTCCAATGATTAGCTCCTTCACTTCCTCGATCAAACGTTATGCTTTTAACAAAGTCTTCGGGCATGGTTTCGACAAGCTCCCTTAAAGCTCCTTCTGTAGCTTCAGCTCCT
>JARGGJ010000008.1 GCA_029210915.1 Patescibacteria group bacterium | reverse complement strand
AACCGGGCATAATTGGCTTAGTTAACCTTAGTTACCCTTAGATGCCTAGATAGTTACCCTTAGAGGTTAACTGTACACACCCTTGACAAAAAGCCATTTCCGTGTTAATACTATCGTCAAATATATCCGAAAAAAGGAGATAAAAATGTTCTTTGGAACTCAAGATTATGGTGAAGGTCGGTATGAACCTAAATGCTTCGACGATCTCTGTTATGTTTGGTGCACGACCAGAGCAACAGAAGTCCTCGATAGTCATCTTCATGAAGCATGGCTCGCAAAAAATCCGGAAAACGATTTCAGAATTAATTTCGCGAATCGATCGTGCGCACGAATCCAACCGGGGCACATCCTCTGGGAAGCGCTCAAAATGGTTGCACAAAAGTACGACGTTTACGTTTATGTCCTCACACTCCAAGGCGGCTACAAGCACTGGAGCGGTGATGCGGATAGCCTCGGCGCTTTCGACTGCATCCTCATAACAAACAAAGGATCAGATCCACCAAAGAATCTGATCCGGTAAATCACTACTCAATCATAAACCTCAAGCAGTACTTGAGGTTTTAAAATAGAAAAATATTTATTCTAAGTGCTTAACGCAAATCATGTTATAATACTTTCATGAAATCAACATATAAAGAATTCCCCAAACCAATAGCTTTCAAAAAACTAATCGGTCCCAGTTTCATCATCTTGGCTTTAGGTTTAGGCTCCGGCGAGGTTATTCTTTGGCCTTATATGGCTGCCAATTACGGCTTGGGAATCGCTTGGGGAGCAATACTCGGCATCACCTTCCAATACTTCATAAACATGGAAATCGAACGCTACGCCCTCATCAAGGGTGAGAGCGTTTTTGTGGGTTTGAACAGATTATTCAAATGGACAGCTTATTGGTTTATAATGTCGACTTTCATTGGTTTCGGCCTACCCGGGATTATCGCAGCTTCCGCTCATGTATTTGCATCTTTACTCGGTATCGATGAATACAAATGGATTGCCATAGCATTCCTGATTATAATCGGGCTCATCTTAAGCGCCGGCAAAACAGTTTACGGGTTGATGGAAAAAATCACACGCACAGTCATCATGATCGGAGTACCGTTTATTTTCCTCATCGCCATCTACATAAGTTCAAAATCCGATTGGTCAGATCTGGCCGCGGGCATCATCGGCAGGGGAGCGGATTATAGCTTTTTCCCTGAAGGATTGGTACTCGCCACATTCCTCGCCGCTTTTGCATATTCCGGCGCCGGCGGTAATTTAAATCTTACACAATCCATCTACGTAAAAGAAAAAGGCTACGGCATGGGCAAATACTCGCAAAAAATTGCCGGCTTATTTGTTGCTAAAAAAGACGAGAAAATAAAATTAAGCGGTGAAAATTTTGAGATAACCAAAACCAACATCGCACGTTATAAAGAATGGTGGCGCCGTATCAGTATCGAACATCTTTTAGTATTTTGGTTAATTGGAAGCATCTCCATGCTTCTACTCATGCTTTTAGCATACACAACGGCCTACGGCGTCACAGGCAACGCGGAAGGCATCAACTTCGTCATCACCGAAGGCTCCGCGATTGCCCAACTGACTTTTCCTCTGCTTGGAACTCTCTTCTTGGCTGTTGTTACAATCATGCTCTTCCAAACACAACTTGGCGTCATGGATTCCACATCGCGCATCATGGCCGAGAATTATGCCGAAAAAAAACTTGGTAAAAACGAAAAAGCTAAAATCAATCTCTCAAAGATCTACTACAGTTTTCTTTGGGCTCAAATCGCTTTCGGTTGCCTTTTATTTCTCTTCAACATATCCGAACCAAAAACACTCTTAGTGCTCGGTGCCGTCATCAACGCTTTCGCCATGTTCATCCATATTGCGCTAGTCTCTATCCTCAACAACAAAACTCTACCAAAAATCTTCCATCCATCCTGGCCCCGCAAACTCATATTATTGCTAATCTTCGTGTTTTTTGGCTATTTCAGCATTCTGGTTTTAGGCGATAAATTAGGAATTTTCTAAAAAAAACTGAAAGGTACATCAATATAAATCCGTATTAACAAGTATACGTGCAACATTAGTGCATCACTTGTTATTTTTTGGATTTATATGTATGAAAAAATTACTTATCATCGCCTTGGCAATTTTTATGCCAATGGCTACAGAAGCGGCTTTACGTGACGATCTAAGCGGCCGTATTCATATTCAAGTCCAAAAAAACGGTGAAGCATTCTATGTTTATCCTGAAAATAATGAAAGATACTATCTGGGTCGCCCGGCCGACGCTTTTCAGTTAATGCGCGAAAAAGGTTTGGGTATCACTAATCTAAATTTGCAACAAATACCATTAGCAAGCTTAAATCCGATTCCTGACGATTCACAAGATATAACAGATGAACCGCAAAACAATGAGCCGGAATCAAAAGCATCCGAATTAGCTAATAACACATTCAATTTGGTTAACAGTCATCGGGTATCTATCGGAGTACCCGCTTTAACATGGGTAGACGATATCGCCGAGGAATCACTGTTACACAGCCAAAACATGGCCGAAGGGCTTATTCTCCCCAGCCATGTGGGATTTGATCAAAGAGTAGATACTCTAGCCGATAAATTAGGATCATACACAGAAGCCGCAGAAAATTTAGCTTGGAATAACATGCAAGATCCCGCCCAAACAGCTTTGGAATCGTGGCTGGGTAGCCCTGATCATAAACAAGCTTTGGAAAATCCTAATTATGATATAACCGGAGTAGGCGTGGGAATATCCAAAGAAAGCATCTATTACTTCACACAAATCTTCTTTGATATTAAATAAAAAAACTCCCTAAGGGGAGCGAGTTATCTGATCTAAAGATTGATGCTCTCAAACTCTTTTTCTTTTGACCAGAAGAAGATAACAGCAATACCACAAGCAACTATTGCGGCAATAAGGGAGAAATTGATTGAGTAAGTTGTAAGCCAGCCAACAAAAAGGAGAAGGGGAATGTCGAAAACCGCTTTCGCCATATTCAGAATCGAAATTGTTGTAGCTCGATTACGTGAATCTATCCGATCATTGATAGCTTTTGAAAATAAGGGGTCGCGTACGTCAATCATTACCGAAGCTATGGCAAATGGGACAATCCAGAGCCAAATGTTTTGTGAAACCAATGTAACCACCAAACCCGCAATTGCTATTACGGCTGAACCGTTTATCCATCTTGCGGTACCTAAAAAGTTCACCAGGTTTCCGCTATACCAATGAGTTAAAAAGATTCCGCCTCGGGTTACAAGATAAAAGCACCCGATTATTGTTACCGTGGCACCATTAATATGCAATAATGGCTGGTAAGTTCTAAAAATAAAGAACCCCGCAAAAAATAACAACAACTTGCTCATCGTCGCCCGCACCAACCACGGTTGAGTGATAATCGTCTTTAAACTTTGTAAAAAGATTTCTTTATCCTTTCCAAGTTCCTTAGATTTAATATTCGGCTCTTTGATGAAACTGATGATGATAAAAGCAATCAGCATCATCGCAACATCAATTTGTGCCAACAAAGTATACTGTGATTCTTTTAGCTCTTTAACTAAAAAATAGCAACAATAGCAATACAGATCCTAGCTACAAACTTTCCTGAACGCAATCTTGCATTAAGTTTTTGCATCTCATGTACTTTGTTTACTTCTTTCAAACTATCAAACAACAAAGCCTCTTCTGTGCCCGACATGCACGAAAAACCAATCGAAAACAAAACGAACACAACTGCAAAATGGAAAAATCCAAATGCATAGATTCGAATTATACATGCCGTTAGATACAAAACCATGCCAATCATGATTGTTCTTTTACGACCAATACGATCCGCCAAATAACCGGACGGAACTTCTGTGATAAGAGTTGCAATGGACCAAGCAATACTAAGATAATAAACCTCATCAATAGTTAGCCCTCGGTGCATAAAAAACAGCACCTCAATAATCGCGAGGCCTTTAGCCTCCATAAACACCTTCCCCCAAAAGAGAAGGCGCGGATTCCGGGCAACAGCTTCTTTGTAGCCCATCAGCTTCTCCTTTGTGAAAGTTCTGAGGCAAACACTAGTTCAGAATTATTAAATTGTCAACTGTACACTGTAGGCCTAATACGATGTGCGTTGTCGAGCTGAGCTCGATGATGTACGATGTACTGGTATTATGTTAAGTATCAATCAAGAAAAACTCATCCGCTCTCTCAGCACCAAAAAAGGACGTGAAAAAAACGGTCTTTGTTTGGTGGAAGGGGAGAAAGTAATCAAAACAGCTGGAGATGCTATCGAGTACACTTTCACCAATAAAGATACTTCAGACTTCGATAAACTCGTAACCACAGAAACCCCGCAAAACATCGCTGCCGTAGCATCCATCCCTAAATTGACTTTAGACGATATTATGTCCAATAAGATCATTGTCGTTCTAGATGGTGTTCAAGATCCTGGCAACGTAGGCTCCATCCTTCGCCTCTGCCTTGGATTTAACGCCAGCCTCATCCTCATCGACTCTGCAGACGTTACCAACCCTAAAGTAGTCCGCTCAAGCGTAGGAGCAATGTTTCATGTTCCTTGGATGCATGTGAGCGCAAAAGAATCGTCAAAGTTAATTAAAAGTCTCGACATGCCAATTTACCGTTTGGAAAAGAAAAAGGATGCTATTGATATCAAAAAAGCCAAACTCAAAAAACCATTAATCCTAATTGCCGGGTCCGAGGGCGGGGGAATCCAATCAAAAATCAAAGGTGAATCTATTTACATAAATCATAATGATAAACTGGAGTCACTGAATGTAGGCCACAGCATAGCGATAGCACTGCACGCCCTTTTGTAACCAGTTTAACGCTTTACACTCGATAACTTTATAAACTTTCAACTTTATAAACTCACTTAATATGTCCAACGAAAAACAAGGTCTAAAAATCTGGCAAATAATCTTCATTGTAATCGGAATGATAACAACAGCATTTATTTTGTTTATATCTTTGATAGCTATTGCCATAATACTCATCAAACCCTGGGGCATAAACGTAGTGGATACCGGATCCGCGCTTATCAGCCCGCCAATAGAATCAACCGGCTACGATCATCCGCTTTTAAACCCACAACAAGAGGCTCTTCTGGAATCTGCAGGCGTCGACCCGTCAAAAGTGCCAACCAGCCTCACACCTGCCCAACAACAATGTGCAATCGATGCACTGGGTGAAAAACGAGCCATGGAGTTGGTTAACGGCGCCGCGCCAAGCTTAACCGATATCACTCAAGCTAAGCATTGCTTAGAATAGCTTAGAATAAACTCACCCCTGCCCCTCTCTTAAGATCATGAGAGGGGTTCTGAAGCAATGCTTGATTCCTAACAAACTCCATGCTATAAAATAATCTTAATACCAACTATTTGGTATTTTGTATTTATAAAATAATAATCAAGATAATCCATTAATCATGTGAATCCCACTTCGCTAAAAGCTACGTGGGACACGGTCAAGGTTCAGACGATATGAAAAAATTCCTCCTATTGCAAATCCGCCCCGAAGACGCCGCCTCCGATAACGAATACGAGGCTTTTATGAAATTCAGCGGTTTAGAGCCCCAAGATGTTCACCGGGTACGCATGGAACAGTATGGCATCCCTCGAATCAATCTCGATGATTACTCAGGCATAATGCAAGGCGGTGGCCCCGGTAATGTCAGCGATCCCGAGGAAAAAAAGCAAAACTACCAAAAACAATACGAAGCCGATTTAAAACGCCTTCTGGATGAAGTGATCGAAAAAGATTTTCCTTACGTTGGAGCTTGTTACGGAATTGGCGCCGTTGCAAATCACTTGGGCGCCGTAGTCTCAAAAGAAAAATACACAGAACCGGTTGGTGCTATCAACGTCACATTAACCGAAGCAGGGGAGAGCGATTCGATTTTAGCCGGCATACCAAAAACTTTCCGTGCTTTTGGAGGCCATAAAGAAGCCTGCCAAGGCTTACCCGATGGAGCAATCCACCTTGCCTCATCACCAAGTTGCCCAATTCAAATGTTCCGCGTTAAAAACAATATTTACGGTTGCCAATTCCACCCCGAACTTGATACGGATGGTTTAATCGTCCGCGTTAACGTTTACAAAAACGCCGGGTACTTCCCACCCGAAGAAGCGGAACCGCTTATCGAACAAGTAAAAAATGAAGAAGTCATTCATCCCTCCAAAATCCTTAAAAACTTTGTGGAACGATATAAACGGGATTAAGTAAGACCGATTATTAATAAAGGATTAAGGATTAAGGATTAAGGATAAAAGAAAAACTGCTAAACAGCGGTTTTTTTTTACTACTTGACAAGATGTAAAAGATATTTTACATTATGTATATAATACTTTACATAGTAGATTATGAACTTCAAGCAATTCAAACTGGCACGTATTTTTGTAGCAATGTTTATAGGCGCTACAGTCGCCATTGCGTCTACAACAGAAAACACGCTACTCGCGTTGGCGGCTGTTGTTATAGGCATGGCATTTATGATTTTGGTTCGCAAACGTACCAAAGTTATTTTAAGCGATGAACGTACAGAAAAAATTGCCGGTACTTCCGCCAGATTCACTTATGCGATTCATACAACTTTTATCGCACTCTTATCGCTTTTCCTTATTATAAACGGTAAAAATACCGGCGATGCTTTTACGGAAAGCGTGGGAACGGTTTTAAGCTTCACAGCACTGCTTAGTGTTGCAATTTACGCTTTAAGCTATCAATACTTCAATAAATTTTATGGAGATGACCAATAACCTGAAAATTTTACGTGCGAAGCATAATCTGACACAAGAAGATCTTGCGGAAAAAGTTGGTGTAACCCGCCAAACAATCTTTGCTATCGAAAAAAACAAATACTCTCCAACTCTGGAACTGGCATTCAAATTATCCAAACTTTTCAATCTCCCAATCGAAGAAATCTTTAAGTACAACGTTCATCAAGAATAAAGTTCATCAAGAGTAGCCTTAATGTGCTCTTGATGAACCTGCAACTTTAAACTTTATAAACTCTTATAGATATGAAACTCTCCCAAATGGACAATAAACAAAAAATTAACCTCGCAATCTACCTGGGTGGCATCTTAATCTTGCTTTTCTTTTATTTTTTCTTGGTTACAACGAGCTGGATAGGTTATGGTGTAAAAAATACCTGCAATGAAGCTCAAATGCAATTCGAAGGTGATTGCGTAGAAGCGTTAATGCAAACCGTAGATGCTGATTTCGAAACCAATGTGAGCAAAAACGGAGCGGTGTGGGCACTCGGTCAACTTGGAGATGATAGGGCATTGAATCTTCTTGAAAGTAAATACACAGGCGAAATTTCAAATGAAAAAGGCCCTTACGACGTCGGCCTTAGCCAACACGAACTTGAGAAAGCCATCAAACTCCTAAAAGGAGGATGGAACATTACCTCCGCCTTCTGGCGATAACCACAAAAAGCTCCGCAAGGAGCTTTTTTAGTTCCCGCATCTGCGCTATACTACTACAGTTGAAAATTTATAAAGTTTATAAAGTTCTTAAAACCGAACAGCTGACTTTATAAACTTTCAACTTTACGAACTAGCGAATGTATGAGCGTTGAACACAAAAAGATACCAATAAACATCGTCATGGGCCAACTCGGCTCGGGCAAAACTACTGTTATTTTATCACTGGTAAAACAGATCGCCGGAGATGACTGTAAGGTCGTCTGGGTTAAAAATGAGTATGGAGACGTTAATGTAGACGGAGCGCTCGCCAAAGAACAAGGTTTAAAAACAGAAGAGATTATGAATGGTTGCGTTTGCTGTACCGCAATAGGCAGATTAGAAGAAGCCGTTAAACAAGTTTTAGAACTTAATCCCGATCGTATCATTCTCGAAACCGCCGGCACGGCTCACCCCGCCCCAATCGCGCTAGAGCTAAAAAGATTTTCCGAATTACAAATCGACAGCTTTATAGAAGTCATCGACGCTTTAAATTTTGAAGCTTTCGACGACCATAGCATGATCCGCCAGTCACACAACAAATACATTGATTTTATTATACTTAATAAAATCGGACTCATCGACGAAAAACAACTGGATCACATCCTCGACGAAATCTTGGATATCTATCCGGAAACACCTCGCATCAAAACCAAAGATGGTTCGGTCAGCGCCGAAATGATCTTAAGCCTCGATTGCAACAAACTGGCGTCTAAAGATATTTCCTCAATCGAATCCGATATAAAAACCACCCCCAGCCATCACGTGCACGTAAACGCTTTTAGTTGTAAAATGGATGGGGAATTTACAATAGAGGATGTGCAAAAAATTTGCGAATCTATCTCGAAACAAGATATTTACCGCATCAAAGGCATTGTGAAAACAAATGATGGTAACAAGGTTTTAAATGGTGTAATGAATCGTTTCACTTGGCAAGGCATTCAAAACGATCAGCAAAGAACAGAATTATTATTCATTGGCCCTGGTGCGAACCAACTATTAAAGAACAAAATTTGTGAACAATTAACCAACGCAAAATTATGAACCACGAACCCCTCCTAATTCTCCCATTCGACCATCGCAGTTCCTTCTCCAAACACCTTTTTGGTTGGAGCGGAGAACTCTCCAAAAAGCAGAAGCAACAAATCAGCGATTACAAAGATATTGTTTACCAAGGCCTGGTCGAAGTTGCCTCGGGCAAACCCAATAAGAAACATTTTGGCATTTTGGTCGATCAAGATTATGGCACTCCAATCTTAAAAGACGCAAAAAAGAGAGGATTCACGGTCACGATGCCGGCAGAGAAAAGCGGAGAAGAAGCTTTTACATTTAATTATGGCAATGCTTTCGGCAAATGGATCGAAAAAATCAAACCCGATTATGTAAAAATCTTGGTTCGCTACAATCCTCAAAATACCGAGATTAATAAAATTCAACTCAAACGCCTTTCGCGCTTAAACGACTATTGTAAATCACATGGTCACAAAATGATGTTCGAGCTCCTTGTCCCGGCCACAGAAAAAGACATAAAGCTTGCCAAAACAGCTAAAGCTTACGATACAAAAATACGTCCAATACACACAATCAAGGCGATTAAAGAAATAAAAAAGGCGATTCAACCCGAGCTTTGGAAAATGGAAGGTTTCAGCAAAGCCGATTGGAAGAAAGTTTTAAAAGCACTGGGCAAAGATACGGAAGTAATCGTGCTTGGCCGTGGCCAAGATCAAAAAAGTGTCGAAAAATGGCTGGGCGATGCCGCCAGTTTCGATCAAATAGTCGGTTTTGCCGTAGGGCGCACGGTATTCTTTAAACCACTGCAAGATCTTTTAGCTAAAAAGATTACAAAAAAACAGGCTATCACCCGTATCGCAAATAACTATTCTCATTTTGTAAACCTTTGGCAAAAAGCCAAAAAAGTTTAAGTTTTACCTTTCTCCAGTTCTATATCTCTTTTAAAAAGAGATATTTTTCTGTATTTGGATAAGACCGTAAATAGTAAATAATGTACAAATGCAGAGAGCACTATAGCCAAACCGCCAAAAACTACAATTCTTTGAAGATCTATAATAGCTATGCCTCCCAAAGTAATAATTGCGGCAACTGTCGAAATTAAAAATAACTTTTGCAATAACGCCAAATTCTTTCTTTCATTGTCACTATACAAGAAACTCATCAAACTGACCGTGGAGCGAATATAGTTGGTTAGCATACCCCAAAGTTCTTGCAAATATTTTTGAGATGAATTTAAAGACATGAAAAAACGTTTAAAAGTTGCATTTAATGCCGGGTCTACAACATATTCATCTATTAACTTACGGCGCCAGTCTAAAAAATGTTGCATTTGGTTCAGCCGTGCGGTAAAAAAGCTGGCTTGGCTTTGAATATTTAATACCAAATCATGAACATGGGCCAATTCCGTTTGCTGTATAAAACTTTGTTTTCTTATTCCATCCACCTTATTCCACAAAACCTCGTACCCTTTAACAAAGCGCTCCAATTGTATCTCGTAAACTCGGGCAAATAACAAATGCTCGACCATTTTATCTGTAACCTCCTTGGAATAATCGGAATTATTTATAATAACCAAAGTTTCACCAATCCAAACCTCGCCCTTCTCGAGTTGAATTTTTTTATAGGGAATAACTTTAAAATCTCTGAAGACCTTATCTAAATCATCCGGTTTGGCCTTTGAAAGTGTAATGAGTACAGGGTGCCTTGATTCAATTTCTTCAAAAACTTTTGGCAGAGCAGCGCCTCTTGAAAAAAGATTATCCCAAAGCTGATTCATCTTTTTTGATAAAAATTGATCGAGCCTTTGCGAATCTTTACCGGCATCTTCAACATTTTTACCAACAATTATCATTCCATCTTCTGATACACGAAAAAACAATCGGTTAACAAACCGCCCTCCAATTACATTTATGGACTCGGAGCTATATTGAATTTCTTCAATCTCCATGTCCTTAACCCAAGTTTTTATTGTACTGCGTTTAAAATTTGATGATTCCCAATAAGCCAAAGCCCTGTAATAATCTTTTAAATGCAGTGTAGAACTTGGTGCCCAAGAAGCTGTGTAAATATTCAAAAACTTCACATTCCCATTATAACACAGCCAGCCTCTCGAAGTAAGTAAAACCGGCTCGTGACGCTAACCGTTTTGGAAATATGCTATAATCAATTTAACCGGAAAATAATCAAACCATTCTTTAATAAAATCTTTTCAACAACAACGTTCTCTCTCGATATCTTCCCTTCATCATGGGTTAATCCTTCATCCTTCATCCTTCATCCTTCATCATGGGTTAATCCTTCATCCTTCATCCTTCATCCTTTATCTTTAGCCCCTCATCATCAATCCTGATAATCCTTTAATCTTTTTCATCAAGGTATATGCAACAATACATTGGCTTTACAATGCAAACCATCGGCGAAATCTTTATCGCTTTCACTGTTCTCAAAGTTCATCAACGTGTATTAAAAGAACACCGCATAGATAACAGTGTTTTAAAAATCATCAAACTCGAACAATTAATAGGTATTTTTGGTATTATTTTTATTGTTCTGGGTTACGTTGTAACAATCACAGCAGAATAAACCTAATGCATAATGCATAATGCATGATGCATAATAATAATACACTTTTCAAAAAAAATCCCAAAAGGATTCAATCATCATGCATTATAAATTATATTAGTAGACTTCAATCGTAACCTGCCTGCTCCCAAACCTTCTTGCCTCCGAGTAAGTTGGCATCCAAATATCGATGTTATAACGCCCGTATCGCGGGTTCATTCTATCACGAACTATAAAAAGTTGATCTCCGTATATTTCGGGGATTTTTACTATGGAATGTAGTGGTAAAAAATTTGAGGCAATGGTGTTTGCAGACCCGTATAATGCGTAATTCCGGCATACATCAAAACCCGTGGCCGTTATGCAAGGAGTGGAATCGGTTTGTGCGGGACTGCTGGAATAAGCCGTGGCTATTACTTTGATTACTTGATTCGGCTCGATTCCCAACGCGCAAGTATCCGCGGATAAATTTACGGTTCTAAGCACCTTGGCATCAACACCTTGCGAGACATAATTAAAAAAGAAAGTACCGATTGCTACACCGGCAACCAAAACAATCAAAAACAAAACAAAAGACGTCAAAAACCATGAACCCCTCATTAAAACTTTATCTGAAGGCGCATGCAAAGACATCTTTTTCACCACCCGCCCAGTGCGCATGTTTCCACGTTTAATCGTCATTTAATTTATTATATCACAATCCGGTTATAGAGCATGCCGTAGGTTTAAGTTGAATCCGCTCTATATCAAGATGGAATCAAATCAGGCTCAACTGATTGTGAGTCAAAATAGTATTTTTACTCCAAAAACTTAATAAGTTGCCTTACCCATTCTTGATGCTTAATCTCATCATTCTTTATGTGTAGAACCGAATCATGAAACCCGTTAATTGTTAAAATATGCAATATCATATCGCAATTTTTCTCTGCGCCCTTCTCCCACATTAGGGCTTTTTCCAATATCTCTTTCAAATCGTATGCGGTTTTCATAGGCCCAGTTGTTTTTTAATGTTTAATAAAGAAGATTTATGAGCTTTGCTTTCCTCTATCATTTTATATAAAAGATCTTCGGCTTGTTTCTCATGCCCGCCAAATGCATGCATATACCCTTCGTTTCTAATGATATTATAATAAGTATCCACAAACTCATCTTTCAAAACCAAACCTTTTTCGATTTCTTGCTTTAATAAATCTCTATCCTCATCTGTAAGATTTTTAAACTTTTCACTTTTTTTTAACTTCGTTGCCAAAGTTACAGCTCCAATACCGGCAATAACCACGCCGGCAATCACAATTATTTCTAAATGCATAGTTTAATCATTTTAGCATGCTATATAAAAATTTATAAATAAGCAACAAATCCATGTTAAACAGTACAATAAAGACACATTTTTCCGTTGGACTTTATAGTTTTTTTGTGTCATACTCAATTTTAATATGCAAGACAAAATTATCACTTTTTTAACATCCCAAAACGGATTCTGGGGTCAAATGTTTTTAGGCAATACCCTAAGGATGTATGTAACGGCGCTTATCATATTAATCATATCAATTCTATTTTTTTTGCTGGTTCAAAAAATCATCCTAGTAAAACTGGAATCTTTTTCAAAAAAAACAAAAAACGACTTGGATGACGCACTTATAGCTACGGTTAAGCATATCAAACCTCCTTTTTATTGGTTCTTATCTTTTTACATTGCGTTACGATTATTAAATTATCCCGATAATATTAGATGGCTGCTTGATTCCGCGCTAATCATTATTCTGGTAATTCAGGTACTAACCGCAAGCTCCACATTTATTAACTTTGTTTTTAAAAAACTTGCATCCGGGCAAAAAGAATCAAGTTCAAAAAGCGCAATGGGTTATTTGGCCATAATTACCAAAATCGTAGTTTGGTCATTAGGCATACTTTTAATCCTTTCAAATCTAGGCCTGGACATAACATCACTAATTGCCGGCTTGGGAATCGGCGGTATCGCGATAGCATTTGCATTACAAAACATCCTTGCCGATCTATTCAGCTCATTTGCCATTTGGTTTGATAAACCATTTGTAGTTGGAGATTTTATTGTGGTGGGGGAGCACAGCGGAAATGTCGAAAAAATCGGTATTAAAACAACCCGTATCCGCTCACTGCAAGGAGAGGAAATAATAATCTCCAATCAAGAACTGACAACCGCTCGTATCCAAAACTTTAAACGCCTAAAAGAGCGCAGAGCCGTATTTAATTTGGGGGTCGAATACAGCACAGATCCAAAACTACTAAAAGACATTCCAATGACCATTCAAAATATTGTTAAAGATATTTCTCAAGCTCGATTCGATCGCGCACATTTTGCCAAATTCGGCGACTCGGCGCTAATTTACGAAATAGTCTACTTTATCGAATCCGAAGAATACGATGTATACATGGATGTCCAACAAGCCATTAATTTGGCAATCCATGAAACCTTCCGAGATAAAGGTATAAGTATAGCCTTCCCAACCCAAACCATTCATTTGGTTAAATAATATCTACATTTAGCAAAATTTTAAACTCTTGAAACAACGCGCAAAAAGCCTTTTTGCCTTGACAAAGCCAAATATGCATGATTAAGTATATGAGCAATTATACATGTTGACATTTGGAAAAAATCAAATGCAAACTCCGGAAAGGATTCAAACTTGCTAAACGAGCAATTAAAAATCCTTCAAGCACAGCTCGTTAACGAGCTCGAAACAGCCCTTTCTTCCATACCTGCGGAAATTAGAAAATCCAATCTACTTCTTCAACTCCTGCAAATTCGCATGCGTAACCCCAATAGTTGGAAAAGCCTGGTTGAGATGTGGTATAAATTGGATGCGGATTTCCCGGAAATTGGCACAATACTAAGTAAGTACGACGTTGATTACCCGGAAGAAAAAATGCACGACGCGCTTCGTGCTTGCCTCTAAAGCCATATAAAACCCCAAACCAATGGGGTATTTTTTTATCAAATTGCCATTTCACAAGATATCATTGATTAAAAATAAGTATAGACAAATAAGCAAAAATCAGAGTAAGATAAACTAACTCACACTAAAATTAAACTACTGAAATATAAGCATTTACCAATATGAACGACCCACAAAATCCCTTAACACAACCTACAACCGACCACGCTCTTAACCAAGCGCCTGTTCAACCCGAGCTAGCCCCGGCAAAAGAGGCTCTTAAACTAAAAGAAGAAACCGAACCAAAAATGGTAGACACACTAAGAACGTCGCTGGAAACAACACAGGTTAAAAAAGATTATGCGCTTATAACCGGGGCATCCTCGGGAATAGGGGAGGCGTTCGCCCGTCTTTTGGCATCAAAAAAGAAACCCTTAATCCTAATCGCACAAAACGAAGCAAAATTAAAAACCCTATCCGCAGAACTGCGCGAGAAACATGGTGTGGATGTTCGCTTTATCCCAACTGATTTAGCTCGCTCTAAAACTCTCCCTGATCTTCCCAACAAACTCAAACGAATGGGAATTAACGTAGACATACTCATCAACAACGCAGGTTTCGGCAAATACGAAGCCGAGAGCAAAATCCGCTACGAAGATTCCTTAAACATGGTCAATCTAAATTGTCGCTCGCTTTTGGCACTTACAAAACTCTTTCTCCCCGAGATGCTCGACCGCAAAAAAGGCGCAATTATTAACATTGCATCAACTTCCGGATTTTTTCCTGTGCCTTATATGGCTACTTACGCGGCAACCAAAGCTTTTGTTATAAACTTTAGCGAAGCTTTAGCCGAAGAGGTCAAAAATAAAGGCGTCCGCGTTCTCTGTGCTTGCCCCGGAGCCACATCAACAAACTTCCAAAAACGAGCCGGCATCAACGCTTCAGAACATAAAGATCTCATGCAACTCAGCGACCCAAATACTGTTGCGGAACAAACTATCGAAGCATTAAAACAAGGCAAAACAATAGTCGTTGTTGGCAAAACCTCCTTCATCACCAAATACGCTCCACTATTTACGCCTCGCAATCTACTGGCAAGATTTGGCAAAAGGCTGATGAACCCCAAAGCATAACCCAAATTAACATTATTTAAAAAACATTAACCATAATCTCTACTTGATGATATTTCATCATATTGGATTTATACCTTATCAACTAAGTATTTTGTATTTTGTATTTAGTATCTAGCAGTTCGATCGGCTTAGATTCTTATCCTAGTACCTAGTACCTAGTACCTAGTACCTAGTACTTAGTACCTAGCTCGTTCTTTATTGTTTGTTATTCCTGACCCTCATAGCTTTAGCGAAGTGGGTTGTAATTTATTATTTAAAATCTGTAGACGTTTGGTATATTTGTATCTTGTTTATGTTTGATTATGTTTCTTTGATTAAAATTGTGGTATAATAATTTTAATCAAAGAGGGGTATGAAAAAATCCACAACACGAAAGACGCCAAAAATAATGCAGACAAATGAATCAGCCGGTTCTGATTTTGTTTGGGCGGCGGTTACAATCATGAGTTTGCCGGTAGTGGCAATATCTTTAACAGCCATGGGTTTGCATCCGGCACTTGGTTTTATACTTGGTGGTTGTTTTACATTTATATTGATTATTCTCGAGGCCATCATCCGCGGAAAAACATGGATATTCTCTGAAACTTTCCAAAATATTTTTGGTCATAGCGATACGTCTTTTCGTTTACTCATAGTTGCCGGCGGTGCGCTGTTGATTCTACAAACAGCTTTTGTTCTCCAGCTCTTGCGCAACCCCAACATGGATACAATGCTCCTAAACCTCATCATTCAAAAACAATGCCTAAACAACACCGGTCCGCTTACAGATATTCTGTGTCCCACTTTCAAAACCGTCACCGCGGATCGTATCGAACAACTGCCGTTAATTTACTCCATGGAACAAGCCGCTAAATCCCATTTAATTCCCTCTGCCGTTTTTGGTTCTTGTGCCGTTGCACCGCTTAAAGATGTTACACAAACTGGAGACAAAATTAATTTGGAGTTTTTTGCCTATTGCCAACCCTGGACAAAAGGCCTAAACGGTAACACCGAGGAACCGGTAATGCGTATTATAAATGCTGATTTTTTCGAAAATGACAAAGGTTTCTATTCACCTCAGACATGGCAAGAAACCAAATCCGGAACAGCCTACAATCATCTAACCAAAGATCAAAATTTCCTCTTAAAACTGGGCAACACACTCTTAAAAAGACACGAGGAAACTCTACGGATGTACGCGTTCTGAAAAATTCGTAAAAAGTCATAACGTCATAACGTCATAACGGGGTTATTTAAGTTTGTACGTTAGTACTTTACGACGTTAAGACGTTAAGACGTTATGACTATTGTGCTATAATAGTTTCATGAAAATCACTCCCTTCGGTGCTGTTCGTGAAGTTACCGGTTCTTGCTATTTGCTCGAGACGGATAAAACCAAAATTTTAATTGATTGCGGCCTTTTCCAAGGCGGGCAGTTTGCTCAAGCTAAAAATTACAACGATTTTGGATTCAACCCGCACGATATCGACGCGGTTATTTTGACTCACGCGCACATAGACCACTCCGGCCGTATCCCTCAACTAATCAAAAGGGGATTCACAGGCCCAATTTACACCACACCTCCCACCAAAGAATTTGCCAAACTGCTTTGGTACGACGCCGAAATGATAATGGCCGAAAACCAAAGAAAATTCGGCGCACCTGTACTGTTTAGCAAAGAGGACGTCAAAATCGCCGTCCGCAAATTAAAAGCTATCGACGATTCCGGAGCCCTTTGTTTTAAAGACTTGCAAATTCAATTTCACAACGCCGGCCATATCCTTGGCAGTGCTTTTATAGAAATCACGGAAGAAGGCAGAAAAACGGCCACATTCTCGGGCGATTTGGGCAACATCGACACCCCGATTTTAAAACAAAAAGATGCTCTGAATAAAACCGATGTTTTGTTCATCGAATCCACCTATGGCGATCGCATCCACGAAAAAAAAGCCGAGCGTTGGCAAATACTAGAAAACGCAGTCACAGAAACAATCAACCAAGGCGGAGTCCTCCTCATACCGGCTTTTGCCCTAGAACGCACTCAAGAACTCTTACTCGAGCTAAACAATCTCGCCGAAAAAAAACGCATTCCTCACGTCGATATTTTCATGGACAGCCCGCTTGCCGCCAATGTTACCGATGTTTTCCGATCATATCCCAAATACTACAGTATCAGTGCTTATAACCAAATGGTTGGCGGTGACGCGCTTTTTGATTTTCCCGGCTTAACCGTTACCCGTACTCGCGACCAATCCAAACGCATAAACGATTCCCGTTGGCCCAAAGTCATCATAGCCGGAGCCGGCATGATGAACGGCGGGCGTATCCAACACCATCTGGTGCGCTATCTGAGCGATCCTAAATGCACACTACTGATCATCGGCTTCCAAGCCGAGGGCACTCTTGGCCGTAAACTATACAGCGGGCAAAAACGCGTCAAAGTTTTAGACGAATACGTAACCGTCAAAGCCAATGTAGTCAGCATCGGTGGCTTCAGTGCGCACGCCGATCAAAAAATGCTCGTGAGCTGGATCCGCTCCGCTAAAAAACGCCCGCCCTTGGTTTACTGCACCCACGGAGAAGAACACGCCTCCGCCGCCCTTGCCACGCGCATCACAGAAGCGCTTCATATCGAAGCCAAAGTACCAAGGCCGGGGCAAACGATAACTGTCTAACCGAAAAGTATCTCGTATCTAGTATCTTGTATCTTGCAGTAGCATTTAGTAAAACTGCTAGATACAAGATACTAGTTGCTAGATACTCTATATATGGATAATGATTATAAGCCAATAAAAGATTTTACCGATTTATACGCTTGGCAAGTAGGCCACGAATTGGTTTTACTTATTTATAAACATTCACAAAAATTTCCCAAAGAAGAACTATTTGGTTTAACGAATCAAATGAGAAGATCAGCCGTTTCCGTTACATCTAACATTGCGGAAGGATTTAGCCGAAAAACCGCTAAAGATAAAAGTCATTTTTACTACATGTCCAAAGGATCACTAACAGAACTGCAAGATCAGCTACATATCGCAAAAGATGTAGGGTACATTAACGAAGACATATTCTTGACATGCATTACAAAAACTACTGATACGTTAAAACTAATTAACTCTTTAATAACCTCTTGTAACAAACATTTTTCATAACTGCTAGATACTTAATTCAAAATGTATCTTGCAACTTGTATTTAATATCTTGCAGTTTCAACAAAAATTTCTGCTAGATACTAGATACAAGATACTAAATACAAACTTATGTGGGTTCTAATAGCACTACTAGGCCATGCTTTCAATGGCGTCGCCTTCATCATAGATAAAATCCTGTTAAACAATGCTTTTAAAAGATCCGCAACTTATGCCGGGTTAGTCGGACTTTTATCTATTTTTGCCATCGTTCTTGCACCATGGGTCATTGATTGGCCACAAGGGATGACGCTATTTTTAACAATAGTAAGCGGCATCTCCTTTACAACCGCGCTTTGGGCGTTCTTCGCGGCTTTATCCCGAGGCGAAGCCAGCCGTGTCGTCCCCGTTATCTCCGCTTTTATACCAATGCTGACCTTGGCCGGAACCACAATCTTTTTACATGAACGCTTGGGCACCTACGAACTGATCGGCTTCTTCCTCCTCATCGTCGCCACAGTCATCCTCTCAAGCGGTAAATCCTCCGAGCGCCTCACCAAACAAGCGCTGATTTTAAGCGGAAGCTCGGCACTTTTATTTGCCATTATGTCAGTCACCATCAAAGCCATATATGATGACGTAGGCTTTTTAAGCGGTTTCGTCAGCACTCGTGTCATCGCGGCAATCACCGCACTCATCATCGTGGTCATCCTCGACGCCAAAGCCGGCCAAGAAATCATGACAATCTTTGGCATCAACAAAAAAGACAAGAAAGCCCCCATTAATAAGGGGGGAAGCAAAGGGGGAATGATCCTCAAACCCAAAACCGCAGCTCTGCTCGCCATCTTTGGCCAAACGATGGGTGGATTGGGGTTTGTGGGGGTTCAATACGCCATCTCCATCGGCTCCGCGGCAATCGTCAACTCCTTACAAGTCATGCAATTCGCCCTCCTAGTAATCGTCGCCTTCATCTTCAAATCCAAAGCCAAAACTTTGCTCGGCGAATCACTCAACAAATCCGTCATTCTCAAAAAAGCCATAGCGCTCATCATTATGGCAGTGGGATTGGGGTTGATTGTATAACAAATATCCACCAAATATTTCCCAAGTAATCCCAAATATAACCAAACGCCAACAAATAGTATTTAGGTAGTAATTGGTCATTATGTGTTTGGTAAATATTTGTATCTTGGTAAATATTTGGTCAATATTTAATTTACGTATCCCTTATTATCAAAATTTGCTATCATTTACATAAATATGGAACAAAAACACAAACGACTTATTAAATGGATCTCCATAACCGCCATCATACTGATTTTTGCCTCAATTTGTATATTTGAATCAATGAACTTAAATCTAAACAACGATTTCCAAGCCGGAGTCACATTCAGCCGCCCTTATGCCGAAGATCTTGGAGTATCCGCAGACGAAGCACTCATCGCATCACTCGACGAGCTGGGAGTGCGTCATTTTCGAATTCCCGCATATTGGAGTTTATTACAACCATCAAAATATACTTGGGACTGGGAATGGTTAGATAGAGACTTGGATGCTATCGCCGAAAGGGGAGGGAGTGTAACTTTAGCTGTTGGGCACAAACTCCCGCGTTGGCCCGAATGCTGGAGCCCCACATGGGTCTACGGTTATTCCGAACCCGAGCTCGAAGAATCAGTCAAAATCTATCTCAAAGAAGTTGTTACTCGCTACAAAGATCATCCCGCAGTTACATCGTGGCAAGTGGAAAACGAGCCCAACTTTCCTTTTGGCATTTGCCCCGAAATCCGCAAAGATTTTATCGATGAAGAAATCGCATACGTCCGCGAGCTTGATAACACAAAACCCATTGCTACCACGGATTCCGGTGAGCTCACGCTCTGGGGGCTTGGGAACAAGGTTCAACACTTGGGTTTCAGCGTTTATCGCGTAGTCAAAAGCCCTGTTGGAGTCTTTAGATATTGGTTCGTACCACCGCAACTTTATTTACGAAAAAGCCAAGTAGCCAAACTCTTTTACGGCACAGAAAAGATTTATGTCAGCGAATTTCAAATGGAGCCCTGGGTCGACAAAACAATCCCCGAGTCAACTTTGGATGAGCAATATCAAACCTTTGACTTAAAACAAATGCAAAGAAACATAGCTTTTGCCAAAAAAATGGGATTACCGCGCATCGATTTTTGGGGGGTGGAATGGTGGTATTACATGAAAGTGACTCACGATACACCTGAGTTTTGGGAAGAGGCGAAGAACTTGTTTAACTGAAAACGTTTATAACGTACATAACGTTCATAACGTTTATAACGAGTTAAGTGGTTTATAAAGTGAGATCTGGGTAAATATCGATGGATGTTTAATAACAAAAAAGTGATGAACTTACATTCATCACTGTTGAGAAGTTTGGCCTTATGGCCAGTTTGAAACCACTATTCTACCCACGCCCTTAAGCTTTATTTCCGGCTCGTTTGTGACGTGGGTAACTTCGATACCGCCCACACCCTTAATTATCAGCTTGGCATTGGTTGCCGTGCCTTTGTATTGGATTGGTCCGGTACCCGAAACTTTTGCATGCAACATGGCAACCTCGCCATCGCGTACCGTAACCGAACCCACTCCCTTATTTTTGATGGTACAATTCCCTTGTACCGATTCAACAAACACATCACCCACGCCCGACTTAACGAGCTCAAGATCACCGATCCTGCCGATTGTGGTATGGTTCGTACCAGCAGTACTTAGGCGTACCTCGCCATACGTATCACCAATTGTGATATTGCCATCGACTTCATGAATAGCCAACCTTGTTCCAATGGGCACATGAATCGTAATCCTCAAAAATCTTTTCTTAGACGCCGATGTTGAACCGCCGATCTGAACCGAGCTAACGCTGCTTTCACTGATGGAAACATTGAAACTGTCTCCCAGATGAATGCCAACAGCACCCCTCCCGCTTACAACCATCTGCTCAATGTGAACTCCGGTACCGCCTTTATCTTTTATGTACAAAGTGGCACCATCTTGCGCCACCTCAATATCTTGATAAGCGGAACCCGCACCCGTTACCGTAACCGTAACTCTATCCTCGTGAGTCGGTCGCACCTCGAGCACGGCGCTAACATTTTGTATTTCAACGGCTTTGATACCGGGTGCTTGAATCTTGTTGGAATCAAACACCACCCGATCTACAATGCACGCACCCGGCAAATCTTTGGGGCTGGTAGTAATATGGATATAACCCTTACCTTTACAGATAACCATACCGGTATTCACATCACACCAACTCCCATCGGTAAACCGTACTCGAGAATCGGAAATTGAGGCCACAACCAGATCAGTTTTAACCGTTACGCCATTTACGTTGATTTCTGTCTTCGGCATTTTACACTCCTGTTTTTTAGTGTCCCGTAGAACCTAATATCTTTTATTCAAATATCGATTATTAATGTACAAAGATGCTTATTTAAGCATATTTTTTGTTTTTTGTCAACACTAACAGGCTAAAATTCAATAATTATTAGATAAAAAACAATTTATTGATTAATAACCGTATCTATGGGAAAATCTAAATTACTACTAATCGTACTAAGTACTACGTAACTCGTACAACGTAGTACGATCCACGTAGTAAGAGCTACGTTATACACATATGAAAAAATTAGTAATCCAAATCCTCAAACAAGAACTCAAAGCCGTACTGGTTGAAAACTCCACCAAGATGGTTGTCTTGGGTGTTTTTCCTTTTACCGGTAAGAACGAAGTTGCCATTAAAACTGAAATCGACCGCATCACAAACGAGCTCAAACTCAAAACTGAACCAATCGTCATCTTGCCCGAGCCGGGGCTTTATCCCAATTGTGAAAACTGGAAGCTTGCTAAAAATCAATTTGAATCATGTTTAACTCGCGCCTACTACGAAGCACAACTCGGCCAGTTCAAAAATCAGGGGACTTATCTGCTCTTGGAAATCGGCAACTCTTTAAATTTAAGTGTCATCCGCAAAACAACCAAAGATATAGAAATTGAACAACACAACCTCGATCGCTTGGTCGCGGATTTCAGAGAAGCGATTTCCGAACCGCACGAAAGCCGTTACATGCAAGATTTTTGCTCCAATCATTTCTTTTTGCGTAAAACGGGTAATTCCGGCTTAAACATCTACTCTAAACTCGAAGACGACATTGCAGACGGTGCCGAGCTTTTTGTTGAATATGGCGCAAATATGGGCGCGCTACTGGCTAACCTTGATACCTTATACGAACCAAACTGCATCGCCATAAGCGGATCCTTATCCCAAACTTTCGATGCCTGGAGCCACGCCATGGGCAAAATGCGCAACCTGCATCGCGGCAAAAAACCCGCCTGCCGAGCTGTCCCGCTTAAAGACAAAACCAATGCAAGTATCTTGGGAGCTTATAGGCTGTCTTGAACCTTGATTTACGAGCCGATTACAAACCTAATTTCCTCCATAGGCGGATCAGCCTCTGGCTGATACTTGATTACCCGTTTTATTCGTAGGGATAGATCTTGTGTCTATCCGTGCTCAGAACTGGAAAGCCGGTTACAAAGCACGGATAACCACAAGGGTTTATCCCTACGTTAATATCGTTTATAAACCAACTCATACAGTAATCGAGTAAATGAGTAAATTTGAGCGAGTAATCGTGTTTAATCATGGTAAAGGTTCAGACAATAAAAAAATGCCCGTAGGCAAGAAAGGTTTTTAAGTTACTTCTTAAGAAGATTTACATCAATGCTTTTCCAGCATTATTTTGAGCGAAGGTTCTAGAAAATCATCTACAGCGAAAACCAGATCCTTTAATTTTAACAACGCTTCCTCATCGAGTTTTTGGTTGGCCATCTCCATGAGATATTGTGGAAGTTTTGGCTTGTCCAAGCCACTGGTTAAACCTTGTAATTTCTCGATAACTTGCCTAAGGCGATTATACTGATAACTAAACTCCATACCGCCCGGCACCATTTTCGAAAAAATAAACAATTGATAGGCAAAAACATCTACAGCTTCTCGCAACTCCTTATCTTGTTGCGACCTTGCCCAAACGACGAATTCGCTCAATTCCTCGGCTTCTTTTGTAATGTGCATGAACCCCCCTTTAAATCACTATACCATTCTTTAAATATTGGTCAATATAAACCTCAATCTTTAATCTATAAGTAAAATTTCAACAAAAAAAGAAGCCTCCATATACATAGAGGCTAGAAACCAATGGCTAGTAGCTAGAGGCTGGAAGCTGGTATCTTAAGTTACGCAGGCGGTATCGAAGATCTGCACTGACATGGAGGGTGACAAGCTTGAATCGGATCCAGGTGCAGTACATCACAAGCGATGGGCACATAAGCACGCGCCCAATCCAAAGTAGTTCTGTCGCGCTTGCGATAAGTTGCCAACAAGTGGAGGGCAATTGGAACAGCCGCACGATCAAACCTCTCAACTGTTCTTAATAATCGAGAAAGATGATTTTGCAAAATTTCCAATTGAATACAATACTCATCACCTCCATATTGCATTTTGGCAAAAACATACAATTGCCGCAAAAATCTTTTTACATCATCCAATAATTCCAAATCATCTTGCATTAAAACCCAGTTAATAAAGTTACGGATATCCGCGTCACTGTATCGGTTAACCATGTGCCCTCCGTGTAAAGAACATCGTTGAATCAATCACAACGTTGAGGCGGTAGTGTAGCATAACCCAAAGCATCGTCAAGTCCAAAAACCCCCAAACCCCGTCAGCTAAGCTGAGCTTTGCCTTGTCAGGGGGCTGTTGCTTGGTAATCAAGTCTCCCATGCGAAGTCCACCGAAGCTTTATGCGTAGGTGGAACAAGGGGACCCGCCCGCCTCGCAAGCCAGCCCGCCTGCCATACCAGCATAGCGTGGCGGGCAGGGATTTAGAGGGGTTAAGCTTTAACTTTTGTCCACATATCGCGCTAAAAATACCGTTATGCTAAATTAGGCACTATCAACTTAATAACGTACATGGTCCTGGGTATATGGTCCTGGCTTCGATCGGAGCCAGGACCATGTACTAAGGACAATGTACCAAAGTTTATGCGTAACGAAATCGTACTCGACATCGAAACCCAAAACACGTTCCAAGACGTTGGCGCCTACCAGGCCAACCTGCTTCAAATCTCCCTAATCGGCGTCTACTTTTATGAGACGGATACTTACGAGACATTCTTAGAGCCCGATCTGCCAAAACTCTGGCCTCGCATGGAGCGATCTTCCCGCATCATCGGCTACAACCTTTTCGGCTTCGATTACCCCTGTATGCAAACTTATTACACGGGTGATATTATGAAATTCCCCACGATAGATATCATGGTGGAAATCGAAAAGCGCATCGGCCACAGAGTAAAACTGGACGATGTTGCTCATGCAACTTTGGGGATAGGGAAGAGCGGTACCGGCTTAAAAGCTGTCGAGTACTGGCGCGACGGCGAAATCGACAAACTCCGCGATTACTGCCTGCAAGATGTCCGCGTAACCAAAGACATATACGAAAAAGCGCTTACAGAAAAAAAAGTTTACTACTTCAACAAACTCGGCGAAAAGCAAGAAGTAATCATGCCCATCGCCCCCGCCCTCCCGGAAGAAGCACCAAAAATAAACTTATCATTAGGCCTTTAAACAAATATTCATATCCTCGTAGGGATAAACCCTTGTGGTTATCCGTACTTACACCGAAGGTGGAACTGAGTTACGTGGTTGCATCAGTACGGGCAAGCACAAGGCATTGCCCCTACGACTGATGAGATTATTAGTAAAATTGTTAATTGTTAATTGGTAATTCTTAATTGGGGTTCTTATCCCCAGTTGAACACAACATCTTGTGGTATAATTCTACTTAGACCACAAGATGTTGTGGTCGGGTGGCCACAACCGCATCGCACACAAATGCTGCGATTGTGTTTTGTCTGCGCTATTTGCGTCAAAATAACGCATTCCCGCGGACACACCGAACAACGAATTTCGAATATCGTATTTCGAATTTCGCGGTTAGTTAGAAAGAAATAATAAAATTCAAATCACTTCGGAAACTTCTTAAAACGCGTCTGTATTAGCCAACGGGTTAGTACACTAAGAAAACCGGAGATAATCCATCGAAGTTCAAGAGTCGTTATTCGAAATACGAAATACGATATTCGAACTACGAGTTATTCAGCCTATGCAACCACAGGATAAGTTTAACGTCGGTCAAACGACCGCGAGCCCTACAAAATCGGTGAACACCGATGCTGTTACGGCATTTTTAAAAGCCATTAAATCCATTCGCCGCCGTGATGGCAGGATTGATACTTTTAAAACTGATAAGATCAAACAATCTATCAAAAAAGCTTTCGAAGCATCGGGCTACAAACCCGAAAAAGCAACTCCCGAAGTGGATCGTGTGCACGCTTATGTGATGCACGACTTATCCAAAAAATTCGATGGCCACACAGTGCCAAGTTCCGAAGAAGTCCGCGAGGTCATAGGCGCGGCGCTTATTAATACCAATTTTATCACGGTTGCAAGAAATTACATCACTTATAGAGTCACCAAAAAAGGCGTCGAAGAAAAAGAAACCTACGGCGCAGGCATCAAAATCAAAAGATTTTTCAGTACCGAAGGAGTACATCCTTACGACGAGCTCATTTGGGAGCACCGCGACGCAGTCATCACGAACGAAAAAGGCGTCAAAGTCTTTGAGCAACTTGGCGTAGAGGTACCCAAAACCTACTCACAAACGGCTACCAACATCATCGTCTCCAAATACTTCCGCGGAAAATTAGACACACCCGAGCGTGAAACATCAATGAGACAGGTCGTCGATAGAGTAGCCCAAACCATCAGCGGTTGGGGCAAACTCGGCGGATACTTTCACTCCGAAAAAGACGCCGAAACTTTCGAAGCCGAGCTCACATCAATTTTAATAAACCAAAAAGCCGCTTTTAACTCCCCGGTTTGGTTTAACGTTGGCGTAAACCCGCATCCGCAATGCAGTGCCTGCTTCATCAACTCGGTTCAAGACGACATGCGCAGCATCCTCCAGCTCGCTGTAACCGAAGGCATGCTCTTCAAATTCGGATCCGGCACCGGCTCCAACTTATCATCCCTCCGCTCGAGCAAAGAGGGCCTAGCCCAATCATCCGGCTTATCGAGCGGACCCGTCTCCTTTATGCGCGGTTTCGATGCTTTTGCGGGCGTCATCAAATCCGGCGGAAAGACTCGCCGTGCCGCCAAAATGGTAATGCTAAACGTGGATCACCCCGACATTCAAGAATTCACCTGGTGCAAAGCCAAGGAGGAGAAGAAAGCTCACACCCTCATCGATGCCGGCTACGACGGCTCCATCAATGGCGAGGCCTACTCATCCATCTTTTTCCAAAATGCCAACAATAGCGTCCGTCTCACCGATACTTTCATGAATGCAGTAGAGGAAGATGGCGATTTTTGGACCAAATACGTTACCACCGGCGAACCCTGCGAAAAATTCAAAGCCCGCGATCTCTTCCACCAAATCGGCGAAGCAGCGTGGCAATGTGGCGACCCTGGCGTTCAATACGACACCACAATCAACAAATGGCACACCTGCAGTAACACAGACAGAATCCACGGCTCCAACCCTTGCTCGGAATACATGTTCCTAAACGACAGCGCCTGCAACCTCGCTTCCATCAACCTAATGAAATGCCGCACAGAGGATGGCAGTTTCGATGTAGAAGCCTACGAACAAATCATCCGCATCGTTGCCACAGCTCAAGAAATCACCATCAACTATTCCTCATACCCAACTCCGGCTATTGAGTTTAACTCGCACATGTACCGCCCCATCGGCCTTGGCTACGCCAACTTAGGCGCCCTCCTCATGAGCATGGGCCTCCCTTACGATTCCGACGCCGGCCGCAACATGGCCGCAGCCATCACAAGCATCATGACCGGCGTAGGCTACGATCAATCGGCCCGCATCGCCGAAAAATTAGGCGCATTCGATGGCTACGCCCTAAACAAAGAACCAATGGCCAAAGTTATGGAAATGCACCGCGACTCGGCTTATAAACTGGATTCCACCGGCGTCCCTGCCCATGTCCTCGATCGCGCCAAATCCTCCTGGGATGAAGCGATAAATCGCGGAGGCGATTTTGGCTACAGAAACGCCCAACTTAGCGTCCTTGCCCCCACAGGCACCATCGCTTTCCTCATGGATTGCGACACCACAGGCATCGAACCGGATATCGCCCTCGTTAAATACAAATGGCTGGTTGGCGGAGGAATGATGAAGATAGTAAACGGCACAGTCCCCGAAGCCCTGCACCGCCTCAAATACACGGAGCAACAAATCCGCGACATCATCGATTGGATCGACAAAAACGACACCATCGAAGGCGCCCCATACCTGCAAGACGAGCACCTCCCGGTCTTTGATTGCGCCTTCAAAGCCGCCAAAGGCACCCGCACAATCCACTACATGGGCCACCTGCGCATGATGGGCGCGGTTCAACCTTTCCTCTCGGGTGCCATCTCCAAAACAGTTAACATGCCCACCGATGCCACGGTTGAAGACGTAATGAACGCCTACTTGGAAGGCTGGCGCCTCGGCCTCAAAGCCATCGCCATCTACCGCGACGGCTCCAAACGAGTACAAGCACTTACCACTACGAAAGAGTCTTTTAAGAAGGGGGAAGCTAAGGAGAAGGAAGCTGAAAAGGTACATAGTCCTGGGTCCATGGTCCTGGATAAACAAGTGGAACCGACTCAAGTTGTAAAAGCAACACAGACGTATACTCCGCGCAGGCGCCGAATGCCCGATGAGCGAAAAGCTTTGACTCATAAATTCCAAATCGGCCCGCACAAAGGCTTCATCACAGTTGGTCTTTACGACGATGGCACGCCGGGCGAAATCTTTGTTACCATGAGCAAAGAGGGGAGCGTGCTCTCGGGTTTGCTCGATGTCTTTAGCACCTCGGTTTCTATTGGCCTCCAATACGGCGTCCCCCTAAAAATCCTGGTCAACAAATTCGCCCACGTCCGCTTTGAACCATCCGGCTTCACAACCAACGCCAACATCCGCGTGGCCAAATCCATCGTGGATTACATCTTCCGCTGGCTGGGCCTAAAATTCCTAAGCGCCGAAGACCGCCGAGCCATCGGCATCAACGTAGACACGAGCGCCACCGCCGAGCTCCAAATCGAGGATATCCCGCGCGACCAATCCCTAAGCACCAAAGAAACAGAATCCGCCCAACCCAGCCTCCTAGATTCCCAACCCCAAACCTCCCAACCCACCCTCACCTCCACCTTCGACAACCAATCCGACGCCCCGGCGTGCGATACATGTGGAAGTATGATGGTAAGGAATGGAGCGTGTTATAAGTGTTTGAACTGTGGGGCGACGAGTGGGTGTAGCTAGCAAGTTTCCCCCCGCCCTTCGACTACTCTCAGGGCATCCCCCTTTCATTAAAGGGGGCTCCAATATGAAACGCAATTCTAAATAAAACCTAAAACCTCGCCTAGCAATGGCGAGGTTTGTGGTATAAAATCAACACACCGCCACCTTGAATTGTCACCCAGCAAAACGAACTCCGTATGGCAATTGATAAAAACGTAGTTGACGTTGAAGAAGTCGAATAATATGAAAGAAGAAAAATTAAATAACGAAATAATCATCTACACTTCTGACGGCGGTCAGGCTGTTATTGATGTACGCATCGACGGGGAAACTGTTTGGCTTTCGCAAGCGCAACTCGCCGAGCTTTTTGGCACTACAAAACAAAATATCAGCCTGCATATCATTAATATCTTTGATGAAGGTGAATTATCCAGAGAGGCAACTGTCAAGGAATACTTGATAGTTCAAAAAGAGGGTGGTAGAGCCATTTCTCGCAAAATAGAACATTACAGTATATTGTGGATAAATCATAAGCAATATATACTAAGAAAAACCAAACCTCACACTTCACCACAGCCCCCAGTATGCTACCAATTCTAACCTCCACCTTCGACAACCAATCCGACGTCCCGGCGTGCGATACATGTGGAAGTATGATGGTGAGGAATGAAGCGTGTTATGAGTGTTTGAATTGCGGTGCGACGTCAGGTTGTTCCTAAAGAAAAGATAAAATAAGCCCCTGTCCTACGACAGGGCTTATTGCTATAATGATAAAACATGCAAAATATGGTTGTTATACGAAATATTTTCGTATAGATACCATTATATTATGTGAAATGCATGTTTCACTTTTGGGCTATCGCCCAGCTCTAAAAAAGAATTTAATTTTGTTTTTTTATTTAATAGAAAGGGGTAGTAAGGTGTTTACTCCGCTCCGCTACGAAAACGATTTATTTATAAGGGGCAAGCGAATACAATTAAACATATAAACCACCAATATGAATTCACAACAAAGAAAACAAAAACTAACTGATCTTATCGCTGAATATAACAAGTTTAAAAAAGCAGGCAAACTTGATTTGACCTCAGAGGAGACAATCAGAACCTGGCTGAATGAACTATTGGCAATATTTGATTGGGATGTAAGAGACACTTCTCAAATTTTACAAGAAAAAGTTTTATCAAAAGTAGAAAAAGAAAAATTAAAATTAATCAGTTCACAAAATACACGACCCGATTACACTTTCAGAATAGCAAAGGAGAAATTGACATTCCTTGATGCAAAAGATATTTCTGTAAAAATCAACGCTGATGCAGAAGCAGCATTTCAAATTAAATCATACGGCTGGTCAATCTTAGCTCCATGTGCATTCATTTCAAACTTTGAAGAATTTGCAATCTACGATTGCACATACACACCAGTTCAAGGACAAGACGTGACATTAGGAAGATTGTATTTTGGCATTGAAGATTATGTTGCAAACTACGATGTTCTAGAAACACATCTACTAAAGGAGAATATCTACAAAGGAAAACTCAATGAGATTTATTCTGCTTCCTTAAAGGACAATAAATACATTGAGAAAATTACACCTGATTTAAAATTTGCCCAACAATTATCTGACTTCCGTTTAGCTTTGGCAGCCGATATTTTTAAAAACAATCCTAAATTCATTGGCGATAATTCTGATAACCTCAGCTACATTGTTCAAATCATTATCAATAGAGTTTTATTCATTCGTGTTTGCGAGGCACGAAAAATTGAAGAAGAAGGCCTTTTACTTTCGTTCCGTGATAAAGGATTTTGGAATGCTTTTAAAAAGTCGTCCTACTTTAATTTCTTCAAACACTATGATGGGCATTTATTTGACCGAATAAAAGAGATTCACGAAATCAAAATCTCCAACGGGGTTTTTGATTCGTTGATTCAATATCTTTATTACCCCTCTCCTTATCGTTTTGATGTTATACCAACAAAACTTTTAAGCGATATCTATGAGATATTTCTTTCAAAAAAACTTTTGATTGAGGGTAATGAAGTAAAAGACGAAATCAAGAGCGAGTATCTAAAAACAAAAGGTGCGGTTAGTACACCTCAATACCTTGTTCAGGAGATTATCAGGCGAACAATTCGGGAAAGTAAACTTCATGATTTAGGTATTGAAAATATTTTCTCTCATAAAATTTTAGACATTGCTTGTGGGAGTGGCGTTTTTGCCATTGAAGCATTTGACTATATAGAAGCAGTTTTTAGAGAATTATATCTTGAATCTAATCATCCAGATTTTCAGAAATACTTTGTCAAAACTACTACAGATGTAATTGTAAATATTTTAGGTAAGAAGGCTATTATGGACAATTGCATCTTTGGCGTTGATATTGACCCAGAAGCTGTAGAAGTTACAAAGATGTCTTTGTCTTTAAAAATTGTTGATGCTTCTGAATATCTTGAATCGTATAATGAAATCGGAATTTTTGGCAGTAAAATTCTAAATGGGATTGGCAACAATATACGATGTGGCAACTCATTAGTTGAATCAGATATTTTGGAGATCTTCCCTTCTGTTGAAGACAACGAGGAAGAACTCCTAAAGACTAATATTTTCGATTGGAAAGGAGAACATGGTTTTAATGAAATCTTTGAACAGAAAGGTGGCTTTGATTATATCATTGGCAATCCACCCTATGTTGAAGTAAAGAACTACAATGTTGATTTGCCTTACATGCACCTTTACATCAAGGAGAGATTCCCTTCTTCTAAGAATGGCAAAATTGATTTAGCAATTCCCTTTATTGAAAGAGGAATCGGTTTATTAAACCCTACTGGACGACTTGGATTCATTGTTCAGAAAAGATTTTTCAAAACTGAATACGGAAAAAAAATAAGAGAGATGATTAGCACCTCAAATTATCTTTCATCAGTTATTGATTTTGATACAACGTCAATTTTCAAAGACAGAATTACTTATGTTGCGTTGTTGCTCTTGGATAAATCTTCACCAGAAAATTTTAGTTTTAAACTTTTCAAAGGTAATGCTGAAACACTTGCTTCACAATTAAGAGAAGCTCAAACACCTGATGTTGCACCCGGACAATATTCCATTCTGCCGGCAACAGCCGTCAATGCAAACCCCTGGAGCTTTGACGACAACGAACTAATTGAGATAAAAACAAGATTATTAGAGTTTGGTTGTTTGGGCGACTATGCAAAAGTCCGAGTTGGTATTCAAGTTCTTTGGGATAAAGCATATCACATAAGACCGAATTCTGTTAAAAATGGAATTATCAGAGGTAAATCTCATATTGAAGAAGATTTTGAAATTGAATTAGCCGCTTGCAGACCGCTAATCTGCAATGAAAATTTTTACCATTACAGAAATGACAACGCAGATGTGTTTGTAATTTTTCCTTATGATGTAGTTGAAGGTGTCGTAACAGAAATTTCTTTCACTGATTTTAAAAAGCGTTTCCCTTTAGCCGCAGATTATTTAGGAAGGAATAAGAAAACTATTCAGCAGAATGTAGAAACTTGTAGCGAAGCAGCGAAGTGGCATCTTTACACACGGGTGCAAAATCACAATGCAACTTATCCAAAGATATTAATTCCGATGACTGCACTGGATACCTTCGCTTCGCTTACTTTTTCAGACAAAACTTATTGCGATAATGCCAATGTTTTTTTCATTGACACACCTGAAAAAGATGAAAATACTTTGTATGCTTTATCAGCAATTATCAACTCAACAATTTATTCGGTTTTAGCAAAATCAATAGCGAATCCACAGACAAACGGCTACTTCAAATTCAATAAACAATTTCTTGAACCAGTTCCTTTTCCAGTACAAAATTTTACCGATAACACAAAATTAAGAGCACAATTAGCAATTAAAGCAAAACTAATTGGTGTTTTGCAAAAAAAATACAAAACATCGTCACCAACTCAAAAGAGAGCATTAACAAGATTACTTATTGCGCAATGGAATTTGTTGGATGAATTGTGTTATCAGTTTTACGGCCTGACCGATGACGAAAAAACATTCTTCAATGACAGAGGAAGAAATGTTGACAGAATAGAAATTCTAAACTAATAAACTATGCAGAAAGAATTCAAATATATCATTAACCAGTTCAATGAGGATGAATCTTCATTGAACAAGATTATCGTTTCTGTATTTGTCAAAGCAAATTCAATCAATGTAAAGAACAATGCTTTGATAAAATCATTATTGATTTCAGAAAACTCACCACTTCACAAATACCTTGTTTATTCAACTTTCAAATTTGGTTTTGACGATTTAATTGAAGCATTTGAATTAGCAATTCCAACAAGAGAGAAAGTCAACAATGGAGCAGTTTATACTCCCAACTACATCAAGAATTTTATTGTTGAACATTCTCTAAAAAAAATACAGAAGGAACACCAAGCAGTTTTAGCGGCTGACATAGCTTGTGGGTGTGGTGCATTTCTTTTTACAATTGCAAACAAATTAAAAGCAGAAACAAACAAAACACTTTTTCAAATATTCAAAGACAACATTTTTGGTTTAGACATAAGCGAAAGTAGTATCAAGAGAACAAAAATTCTTCTTTCACTTTTGGCATTGGCAAGCGGGGAGGACAGAAAAGAGTTCGTGTTTAACCTTCATTGTGCAAACTCACTTTCGTTTGACTGGTTCAAACACGAAGAGAAAGTAAAAGATAATGACGGATTTGATTTGATTGTGGGTAATCCGCCTTATGTGAGAGCAAAAAACATTGATATAGCTTCAAAAAATCTTTTGTCAAATTGGGCAGTAACGAAAGCAGGGAATCCTGATTTATACATTCCTTTTTTTGAAATCGGGTTGAAGCAACTAAATGAAAATGGTGTGTTAGGTTACATAACTGTAAATTCATTTTACAGGAGTGTAAATGCAAGAGAATTGAGAAAATATTTGCAGCACAATAAATTTGATTTGAGTATAATTGATTTTGGACACGAAAAAATATTTGAAGGCAAATTAGCTTACACTTGTATTTGTTTGATTTCAAAAAATCAAACAACAACAATTTCTTTCAAGAAGGAAAACAGCAAAACACTTGCTGGCAATGGAATAAAACTATTCAGTAAGATTCCGTACCAAGATTTGGATCCTCAAAGAGGTTGGTTGCTGAATGACAAACGAATAATTGAGAACATTAAACGAATTGAGTCAGCGGGGAAATCTTTAGGAGCATCGTATAAAATCAGAAATGGGATTGCAACACTTAGCAACGACACCTATATTTTTAAGCCCGTAGCAGAAACGGAAAATTATTTCGTGATTACTCACAATGGCAAGCAATACGAAATTGAAAAAGCAATTTGTCGAGACATTATAAAGCCGAACATTCTAAAATACGAACATGAAATCGAATCAGTAAAAGAGAAATTAATTTATCCCTACACAAATGGAGTCAATCCTTTATCGTTGATAGATGAAAAATACTTCCAAAAAAAATTCCCAAAAGCATACGGGTATCTTTTAGACAACAAGGTGGATTTACAAAAGAGAGATAAGGGTAATGGAGATTACGGAGCTTGGTATGCATTCGGAAGAACACAGGCGTTGAGTGACAATGGTTTTAAGCTACTTTTCCCTTACATGGCAAAGAAACCACACTTTGTTTTCACTGACCAAAAAGATATGTTGATTTATTGTGGTTATGCTATATTTGATGAAACACCCACTGAACTAAAAATTTTGAAACTAATATTAGAATCCAGCGTATTTGAGTATTATATGGTGAATACGAGCAAACCCTATTCAGCAGGATATTTTTCGTACGCAAAAAACTATGTAAAGAATTTTGGAATTTTAGAATTGGATATTAAGGAAAAAAAATTCCTATTAAGCAATCTTACTAAGCAAGATATTAATAAATTTTTACTTAATAAATATCAATTGAAACTGTAATATAAAAATCTATTACTAAATTATAAAATTTTTTAACACGATTATACTATGCCTTTTAACCCAAAACCAGAATACACCATCAACCTTAAACCCATCCCTATTTTTGATTTTTATCAATACAAGGATGAATTTGTCACACGCCCACCTTACCAGCGCAAAAGTGTCTGGAGCAAAGGTAAAAAACAGGCATTACTGGATAGTCTATTCCGCCGCTATTACATTCCTAAAATCGTAATTCGAGAAGTTCGGCTAGATGATGACAAAACGGTTAACGAGGTCGTTGACGGGCAACAACGCATTATTGTCGTCCAGGAATTTTTTGAAGGAAAAATTAAACTGCCTAAAAGTTTAAATGACATACATGAAGAATTACCTGATAAAAAATATGAAGAATTGGACAGTGAATTCAAACGTTTTATTGATAAAGAATTGCAGTATGAGGCAGACATCGTAAAAGGTATAGACGATCCAAAGAATCCAGATCATCAAAAAATAGCTACAGAAATTTTTTGGCGCTTACAGCAGGGTGAATCATTAAATTTTATGGAAATTGCCCATGCACGTTTAGCGAGCTTGGTACGTAATTTTGTCGTAAAGTATGCGGATGATATTACATTTGATTACGATACTTACAAACCAGTAGATAAAAATTTAAATAAACACAAATTCTTTAAAATATATAAAAGCGACAATACACGCATGCAACATCTGCTTTTGCTAACACGTTTCTTAATGCTAGAGAAAGAAGGTAATGCTACAGAGCTAAAAGATATTGCCGTGGCAAAATTCATTGATGGATCTAGAGTCTCAAATGGAATCGGTAACTATTCATACGAAAAAGAACCAGAGGCGAAAGCCGTACTTTCAAATTTAGATAATTTCTATAATATCTTTAAAGATGATCCTATTCTAGATAAAGCCACTGGGCTCAAAGAACTGAGTCGGGATTATGTGGTCATTTCTTTTTATCTATTACTAAGGCATTTAAGAAAATTTTACGCTTTTGGTAATGATGAAATGACAATGTTTAAAAACTTTCTAATTGAAGACTTTTATCCACATTGGTCTGACCCAAATGATGATGACGGAGAAATTTTACATTTTTCTTCCAGTAGACAAATGGACAAAAACAATACGGAGACACGTACCCAAATATTAAGACAATTATTTTTTGAATATGTAATAAAATGTGGCCACAAGATGATCTTGAAGGATGAAAAACGTAGCTTCAACGAAGCCGAAAGAATTTCAATATATCGTAGAGACAAGGGGTTGTGTCAAGAATGCCTACGTGAAAGCAAATCAGAAAAAGAAGCTAGAGTAAGCTGGACTGAATATGAAGCAGATCACATATTAGCTCATGTAAAAGGTGGCCAATCAGACATATCGAATGCACAGGTTTTATGCCGGCCACATAATAGAACTAAGTCAAGTAAAGAAATCATAAATTAATTATATAATATGAACAATAAAGATTTCTCTAAAAATCTAGTCAAAGGCAAAATTGCAGAAACGTTATTTGAACAAATGCTCCGTGATGCCGGTGGCTTCACTGTGCTCTCTTTTGGATACGAAAATATTTTACCTGAATTAGCAATTAGGCAAGATACAATTAATGCCAAAGAAGCCATGGAAATAATCAGGCGCGCGCCTGATTTTGTGGTTATCGATAACAACACACATGAAGTTCATTTGGTAGAGGTGAAATACATGAGGCGGCTCGATAAAACGTACATATTACCAACTGCAAAAAGGATGCTCCTATCGTGGAAACCATCTTGGTTATTCCTAGCAACACCAAAAGGCTTTTTCTTCGCCAAAGTCTGCGATATCGTAGAGAATAAAGGCGACATACCCGAGTTAACGCACTCGCGCGTTTCAAAACAATTACAAGCTCAATATACGAAATTGCTTAATGAGTTTATTGTTTGATTTAAGTTATGAATCTGCATTTTAATACAAAACTTGCGGTTGATTATAAAAGTAATTCGCAAAAAATAAGAGTACTCACAGAAAATTGGGTTGATCATCAGATATACTGCCCAAATTGCGGTAATAAAAGTATTGATAATTATGAATGCAATAAACCGGTTGCAGATTTTTATTGTTCGAATTGCAAAGAAGATTATGAGCTTAAAAGTAAAAAAGATTATGTTGGCAACAAAATTGTAGATGGTGCATACAGAACCATGATCGAACGCTTGAATAGTAACAACAACCCCAACTTTTTCTTTTTAAGCTACGACAGCCGTAAATACGAAGTGATTAATTTTCTCGTAATCCCAAAACATTTTTTCATCCCAAAAATAATCGAAAAACGTAAACCCTTACCACTAACCGCAAAAAGAGCCGGCTGGGTTGGATGCAATATTATCTTAAAAGATATTCCAGAAGCTGGAAGGATTTATTACGTAAAAAACGGCATTGACACGCCAAAGCAAAAAGTAATAACAAGTTGGCAAAAAACAGAGTTTTTAAGCCAAGAAAAAGATAATTCCGCTAAAGGCTGGCTCCTCGATACTATGCGGATTATCGATAAACTTGGGAAGTCAGAATTTAATCTTGATGAAATTTATTCCTTTGAAAAAGAATTAAGCAAGCAATACCCAAATAACCAGCACATCAAAGATAAATTAAGACAACAGTTACAAATTTTACGCGATAAAGGATTTTTAAAATTTGTATCTCGGGGTCACTATCGACTCTCCTAAATATATGGAAATCAACTTACTGCCAACATTTGCAAAAATTATCTTATACATCAATCCATTTAATCGACTTAAAGTTATGTGTCGCGGTTACAGTGAAGATTTGGAAAATTTCACAGAGTTGGTTTGGAATGATGACAAAGATTTGAATTTTAAAGATAACAACACATACCCGCAGTTTCAGCTCTGGTACGTGTAACCAATAATTTTATGCCCCCATTCATCTTCATCACCCAAGAAGGCTTAACCCAAGCACCCAATCTTGAAGACATCGAAAACCTCCAATTCCTCGGCATCACAAACGGAGAAAATTCACGCCAAGCTTTTGAAAATCTATTACAGGAAAATGATTGGATACGCGATTCGGATTATACGGAAGTGCAGGCATTCGAACTAAAGAGTGAGAAGGGGGAGTATTTTTCGATATCAGATAACTAAGGGAATTGTGTTATAATAAGCTTCATGAACCTCATACAACTCGATTTTTGGCAAATGTTAAAAATCATTTTTTCAAGCCTTTCCATGGCTTGGCCAATATTTTTATTAATGGGCGCCTTTTTTATCGCCATTACACTTTTTGAACTTTTGAAGAAAAAAATCGATAATGACATCAAATTCAACAAAGGAAAGAGTTGGCGAACCGATCAAGAACTACTACAATGGTTAAGAGGATTAAAACCAACTGAATTCGAAGAATATATAGCGCACTTATTTACAAAATTAGGTTATAAAGCCGATGCGGTTGGCAAATCACATGATGGAGGGATTGATGTAATTGCTACAAAAAACGGTATAACTAATTACATTCAATGCAAAAAATATATAACCAACAAAGTACCCGTAAGTGCTGTCCGGGATTTTTACGGAGCACTTGCCAATAAATTAGCTAATGGAAAGGGTTACATTATAACCACCAATACATTTACACTTGAAGCAGAAAAATTTGCCGAGGATAAACCCATCGAACTAATCGACGGTTTCGATCTTATTCGCCATATAAAAATGGCAAAAAAAAATAGCACACCTGTTACAATCGCGGAAAATAACAATAGTAATTGCCCGAAATGTGGGGGAACACTAGTAAAACGAAACGGAAAATTTGGCGAGTTCAAAGGTTGCTCTAATTACCCGAAATGTAAATATACGACGAAGTAATGCCTCCCATCCTCATCTTCGCCGGCGCAGTCATCAAAAACAATGATGGCAATTAAACTATTAAAATTTAAATTTGTACGAAGTACGCCGTACGATGTACGATGTTAGTTATGAAAAATGAGATGATAATCTATCAAGGTAAATCCGGATCCATTGAATTTAAAGGGGATTATAAAAAAGAGACATTATGGGCAAGCCAAGCACAAATTGTTAAACTATTTGGAGTCGATCAGTCCGTTGTTTCGCGCCATATCAAGAATATTTTTAAGGATCGGGAAATTAATGAAAAAAGCAATATGCAAAAAATGCATATTGCAAATTCCGATAAACCGGTAGCCCTGTACACTTTAGATGTTATATTGGCGATAGGGTACAGAACCAATTCAAGAGTTGCTATCGAGTTTAGAAAATGGGCTACTAAAACCCTTCGCGAACATATTTTACTGGGCTATACGATCAATAAAAAACAGCTGGTAAACAATTATGATGCTTTTTTGAAAGCCGTCGAAGATGTCAAAAGCCTATTGCCAGCAGGAGAACAGGTGGGTGCCGAGGATGCTTTAGAGTTGGTAAAGATGTTTGCATCCACATGGCTCTCTTTGGATGCTTACGATAAAGAGACTCTGCCAAAAAAAGGCGCTACAAAAAAGCAAGTCAAGGTCACCGCCGATCAGATATTCGCGGCGCTAGGTAAGCTCAAGCAAACATTGAAAGCCAAAAAAGAGGCTGGTGATTTATTCGGGCAAGAACGTTCAGAAGGTGCTTTAACGGGGATTTTCAGCAGTGTGTTTCAATCATTCAACGGACGCGAACTTTACCCTGCGCTCGAGGATAAAGCCGCGCATTTGCTGTATTTTATCGTAAAGAATCACCCATTCGTGGATGGAAATAAACGATCCGGTGCTTTTGCTTTTATTTGGTTTTTGAAAAAGGCAAACCTACTAAATAGAAACCGATTAACCCCGGAGGCTTTAACGGCACTAACGCTTCTGGTCGCAGAAAGCAATCCCAAAGAAAAAGAACGTATGATAGGGTTGATTTTAATGTTATTAAGTAAATAACTAACATGCAAGTTTAAAATTTGTACGTTGTGTAAACGAGCTCAGCTCGACGATGTACCCCTTCCTTTCGCGAAAGGAGGGGTGTACGATATAGTTATGAAAAAACTCGCCATCTTCGACATCGACGGTACAATCTTTCGCTCCAGCTTGCTGATAGAGCTAACCGACGCGCTTATTCGTGAGGGCATTTTCCCTGCGAGTGTGGCGGAGGAATATAATAAAGCACACTCCAAATGGCTAAACCGTGAGGGCTCGTATGATGATTATATTATGGCAGTTGTACGCGCCTTCGAATCTAAGATAAAAGGCGTCTCCAAGGCCGATTTTACGCGTGTGGCGCGCTCTGTTGTAAAGGCAAACGGCAAACGCGTTTATCGTTATACTCGTGGTTTGGTGGGGGATCTGCAAAAGAAAGGTTACTACTTGCTTGCCATATCCCACTCACCCCTCGACATAGTAGCCCCATTTGCCAAAACCCTTGGCTTCGATAAAGTTTACGGCCGTATCCATGAAACGGATGCCAAAGGCAAGTTCACCGGCAAAACAGAATATCTGGATCTAATCTCCGACAAAGCCAAAATCCTAACCCGGGCGGTAGCCAAAGAAAATCTCACCCTAAAATCATCCATTGGAGTCGGCGATTCGGAAGGGGATATATCTTTTTTAAAACTCGTAGAACAGCCAATCTGCTTTAACCCAAACAGCAAACTCTACGCCACAGCAAAGCGCTTAGGCTGGAAGGTTGTGGTGGAGAGGAAGGATGTGGTTTATACAAACATTAATGCAAAATGCATGATGCATAATGCAAAACAAAAAACCAATACTACGGATGGTTGTGTTTGTTTTAAGTATTCTGATAAATCACAACCCTGCCAATTGCGAGATGAGGAAGAGCTATACGAAGAAGTAAAAAAAATTGCCAAAAAGCACAAAAAAATCTCCGCCTCATTAATACAAAAACACCTATACATCGGCTTTGCGCAAACCTGTCGTTTAATGAATCGCTTGGAGGAGGATGGGATAATTGGAAAAATATAATATTGTAGTTGAGTTAAATATTGTTAAAAGATGATATAATATAATTATCTAATTTTAATATTTTTTGAAGTATAATTATGATCAATCTTAATCAAACGATTGGCCTACCTATAAGTTCATTATTATATCGCTATCTTCGGCTAATTTTTTTTATTTTGCTTTTTACATCACCCATAATTTTAAGCGGGCTTTATGAATGGTTACAAACCTTTGCTAGTATTCTTATTTTTATAGGTATACCAATAGCCATTTGTTATGCAATATCTCATTTTAATATTTCTTACAACGTTGAAGAAGATAAAATAACAATAAACAAGGGTATCTTGTTTAAAAAGTCAAAAACCATCGCGTATCATTCAATTCAAAATATAAATATCTTAAAAGGTCCTTTACAATCTTTAGCTGGAATCTCATCCATCAATATTTGGACAGCATCACCTGGACAACAATTGGGACATCATAATCATGATACGCCCGGAAAAGCGGATGGTTCGTTACTACTGAATACAACTGATGCAAATTGGCTAAGAGATTTTATATTAAACAATAATGAATAGACATAAGGAATTAGAAGATTTGCTGTGAGGCCTAATGGAAATTAATGGAAAGAAAACCAATTGTTGCAAAAATTGCAACAATTCAAAAAATGGACACCAGAAATAACTTAGACCTAAATCTGAACTGAAAAACGCTTTATTTAAGCAAAATTAATCATTTCACCCTAGACATCTTCTATTTTTTGTGATTAATTGGTATCTTACTAATATCAATATGAATATCGTAAAAATCACCAAAGACTGGTTAACCAAACAACTAAACAACTCACTGGAATTCGTTCCTATGGGCTTGGTTGATTTACAAAGATATTTTAGGAACTACGGAAACATCGAATTTAAATACGAAAAACAAGGTGAATTTAATATTGCAATAAGTCAAAATTACAATTATGGCAGTATAATAGCATCAGCTAAAAGCATGGAAGAACTGGACGATAAGATTAAAGACGCCATACTTACATCTTTTAAAATTCCCAGTGCTTATAAAGAAGAAGCAGCCATAACACGTCAAGGAGAAGCGTTGGAATATGCCGCCGCTTAGTGCACTTCCGGGGCATATAAAATATAATAGATTTTTAAGAGCTTTGGCACGCTTAGGTTTTATCATTGATAAAACAGGGGGTGATGGCAGCCACGCATTAGCCGAATATAAAAATCACAAAAGTATCACCATCCCATATCACCCCAAAATACCAAAAGAAGTTTTGTATTATCTTATAAAAGAAATCGAAAATATAACAAAAGAAGAGGTGACATGGGAACTAATAAATAAAGAGTTGTAAATAAATCCATTATCCAGAATCATATCGAAGACGAATGGTACTTTCGTTAACAAAAAAAGCACCTGTAAAGGGCTTTCCCGACCACGTTCCTATGCTGGTTGTCCCAGCCACGCCACCATCCGGTGACAGTTCAGAATACAGGTCTTTGTAGTTATAAGATAACATCTTTTATCCACAATGTCAATGCTCCCTACACGCAACTGCATTAGTCATATACAAATACTCATCTCCGCCCGGCGCAGTCATCACAAATAGTGAAGGCAAGTTTTTTATTGACGATTTAACCCAAAATCGATACACTGAGAAAGATCTGAAGGAATTAATATGAAATTAACCAATATCTTTAAGAAAAAAACAACAAAGAGGCATACCGATGGTTTTGCTGATTTTTTCTTATATGCATCTGATAAAGAAAAAATACAAGTATTCGAAAAGGCTGCCCGAAAAGCCAACGAAGATCAAAGGAAGCTGATAAAAAACATTAACAAGTTACAGCACGAAGCCACCTAAAAAAGGTGGTTTTAAAATTAAATTACTTGCCTTATGCCCAAAAAAATCATCCTCGCATCAGTCGGATCCCGTGGCGACATGGAGCCTTTTTTGACGATAGGGGAAATGTTAAAGAAAAAAGGACACCATGTTATCTGTGCATTCCCGGAGCAATTCAGAAGCCTTGCAGAAGATGCAGGCTTAGAGTTTGCATCTTTAGGATCAAAATTTATTGAAATGTTATTTAGCGATCTTGGCAAAACAGTTATGGGAGGTGGTGGGTCAAAAATAAAGAAGTTTATTGCAACATTCAAGCTCGCCAAGAGTTCACTCGAGGTCAACAAAGAACTAGCCAACAAACAACGCGAGGTAATCGACCGCGAAAATCCTGATTTAGTTTTGCATCACATAAAAGCTCTTTACCCGGTTGTCTGGAGCACTAAACACCCAGGCAAAGCCATACAAATAAACCCTGTGCCTTATCTCAATTATGTAAAGGATCACGCACACCTTGGCTTAGGCGATAATTATGGAACGTTGCTAAACAAGCTCACTTACATAGTTGCGGATTTTGGTTTGATAGAAACAATCAAAGCATCTGCGAAATGGATAAATATTAAAGACATTACCCGTAAGCAAATTAAAAAAGCCCGTTCAGCCAACGGTGCAATTTACACAATCTCCCCATCACTTTTCCAAAGACCAAGTTACTGGCCAAGTAACATACAAGTACTCGGCTATCACGAACGAAACAAAGCTATAAACTGGCAACCAAGTGAAGAGCTGAATCAATTCCTAAAACGTCATAACAAAATAATCCTCGTCACCTTTGGCAGCATGACAAACCCCAAGCCCGCAGAAAAGACGAAAATAATTTTAGACATCCTGCAAAAGCACAATATCCCGGCAATCATAAATACTGCCTGCGGCGGGTTAGAAGAACCCAAAGAATATAACAAGGATCTCCTCCATTTCGTAAACCTAATACCCTACGATTACATTCTCCCAAAAATGTACGCCGTTATTCACCACGGCGGAACAGGCACAACTCACGCAGCCCTAAAAAACGGTTGCGCATCTTTGATAATCCCTCATATTATCGACCAATACATTTGGAATAAAACCATCAACAAATTAGGAGCCGGCCCAAAAGGTATTGAAGTCGGAAAAATCACAGCAACAAACCTAGAACCCAAAATCTTAGACCTGGTTAACAACGCTTCATACAAAGAACAGGCAGAAACAATCGCGAAACAAATGGAGCAAGAAAATTTTACAGAGGAACTGTATCAAACTATTATTAGTCCTAGTACTTAGTCCTAGTCCTAGTCCTAGTCCTAGAGCGATCATCAGCTAATATAAAGATTACAAAATTGCATTTTAAGTATATAATAGCAAAACAAAATTATGCTCGGAAATTCATCATTACCTCAGGAACTGGTATCTGCACTGGGATCCGAAAATCAAGATTTTGCTGTTAAAGCAGGCCGAGCAGAACCGCTTAAAAAATCATTATCTTTAATTGCGTTTGGAATGGTTTGGCTCGCTTTTACGAGCGTCTTCGTGATCGCCTTTTTAGGGCCTCTGTTCCTTGGAAACGAAGTCCACTTTGAAACAAACGGCGTTCCAACAGTTGCCAGCCGTGATAATTTGGGTCCTATCATGATACCTGCTTTGGTTATTGGAATTTTTATAACAATTGGTATCGGTATGCTATCAGGGGGAATTTATAAAACTTTAAAAAAAGGTGGTTACTTTATTGGCACTCCACTGCGTTTAATACAATATCGCAAAGGAAACCTTCGATCCATCGATTGGGAACAATTTTCGGGTGACATCGAGGTAAGCGGGGATGAACAAAAAGGTAATATCGCACTACGATTAAGATCCGGCAAAATGGTTAGCCAAAAAAACGGCCCCGATAGATATGTCCCGGATATTATTTACATTTCAGATATTCCAAATGCATTTGAAGTAGAGCAATCCTGCCGAAAAAGAATTAAAGAAAACGATCCAACCCCCACTAACTAAACCATACCGGTATCTTGCGACTAGTATCTTGTATCTCGCAGACTGCTAGATACTAGATACAAGATACTACAATGTAATCATGAACATCTTCACAATCATGGGCGCCATTGGCTTATTGCTCATCACCTTTGGTGTCATCACCAAAAACCGCCGTAACCAAAACATTCTATACATAATCGGCGGAATCTTCTTGGCAACTTATAGCCTGTATCTAAAAAATACAATTTTTATCATCCTGCAAACCGTTTTCACACTCGCCGCAATCTACGACTTAATGAAAAACTATAGGACTAAGTCGTAGTACTTAGTCGTAGTGCGAACAAAACTGAAAACTTGAGAATCTATGAATCTAAGCGAGTTGCTTAAATATTCATAAACAAAACTCGTCTTTCAGGATATAATCAATCAATGACAACACCGGAATATCTTGCTCGTTTTATTGCTTGGACAAAAATCAAAGTTCGAATATATTTAAAACCACATGAAAAATGTGTGTATTTTAATGAAAGAGAAATTTGGTGGGCTCATCTGGGGGCAAATATCGGATTCGAGCAGGACGGAAAAAATGACAATTTTGAACGCCCCGTACTTGTAATCAGAAAATTCGGTAAACATACAATGTGGATTTTACCGCAAACCAGCAAAGTAAAAGAGGGGATTTACTATCATCACTATAATTTTAATGGTAAAAACTACGCAGTTATCTTATCGCAAATTAGAACAATCAGCAGTAAAAGATTAATACGAAAAATAAGAACATATCCCAAAGATGATTTTGCGATAATAGAAGATAAAGTAACAGCCTTAATAAAAAACGATCCTCGGCATTGTTATGCCGAGGTCTCGGAGGCCGAAGCCCATTTGTAAATACAATTTAACTAATACGTTTAGTACTGTCAAGTATAATCGTGAAGTTTAAAAATTAGATACACTTGTTACTGGAAATTGTCGTAGTGCGAACAAAACTGAAAACTTAAGAATCTATGAATCTAAGCGAGTTGCTTAGATTCATAGATTCTCAAGCAACAATCCTGCTAATCAAGCAAATCCTGCAAATCAAGGTAAAAAAAGACCCTCCAAAAAAAGAGGGAACCAATAAAGTTCAAATAATGGTTAAGGAACTAATCCACATCTACTCAACGATCGTAGCATGAAGAAAAAACGGCAGTTTAACCTCCAGATCGAACAACCTTATTTCGCCGTCAATCAACACAGAGATACGATGATTTTCTGCTCGAAATAAATCTTGTCGCAATTTTTCGTTATATTCCCGAAGCCTTTTGGCATTTGGCAAATCTCCGGCAGTGAGCCAAAAAGATATACAACGCAAATTTGGATTTTTGTACGCTTTGCAAAATACGCCAATCCGGCGCTTCAGATCCTGTACATCAATACCATCCTCGGTTACCAACAAAGCCTCACTCAGATGAACAATCATCGTAAACTCCTTCTTTGAGGTGTTTCAACTTCGCTCGATAAGCGTCACCTTAATCTTCTCCGGCGGATAGATTTCCAAACGAAACGCACATATGCGCGATTTGATAATTGTATTCCATCTTATAGGCCGCCGATGTATTTGGGGATATTGTGCGGATTCTGATCTGGCCAGAATTTTCTTTACATACCCCGACAAAAGTTCGAACAAACAAGCATCTTGGCATCCAAACTCGGCAACATCACCGGGCTTACGATACTCAAACTCAATCTCGATGCAACTTTGAAAGTACTGCTCTATCATTCTATCCATGGAAAGTGCGACTCTCATCGTTTCATACTCCTTTTGCCAATTCCTATCGCATGCGAGATACTAATACAAAACAACCATCCAGTCAAACCAAATTAAACCAAACTGATTGGGATACAAATTATGAATTATGAATTAAAAATTAAGAATGTACGAGGCCTACGGCATAACCATACTCAATTAACAATGCATTATGCATGATGCATAATATTTGGTACTTGATTAATAATCGCGACCCGCACTGACCTAAGTGGAAGGGAGCGATTCCATAATTATGCATTATTCATCATGCATTATGCATAAAATATCCTCGATTCAATTATTTGGCATTTGGCATTATATTAAAAAGGTTCAAAAATTCATAATTCATAATTTAGTTTCCCTCTTTATTATTTATTATTTGTAATTTATTATTTATGCTCCATGTGTATACCGGCGATGGCAAAGGCAAAACCACGGCAGCTCTGGGAGTTTTAGTGCGTGCGATTGGAGCAGGGAAAAAAATCGCGTGGGTCGCTTTCGATAAAGGTGGCGATGATTACAACGAACGCATCACTATCCGCGAACGCTTCCCCGAAGTCAATTTCCATGCCACCGGATTAAATCGCATCGACGAAAAAGGTAAATTTAGATTTGGAGTCACAGACCAGGATAAGCAAGAAGGGGAGCGTGGCCTCGCTATTGTCCGTGATCTTTTCGCAAACAACCAACACGACCTAATCATCTTAGACGAGATAAACAGCTCTACATCACTCGGCATCGTCGCCGAAGCAGACATCCTCGCCATCCTTGATACCAAACCACCCAATATGGAGCTCATTTTGACCGGCAGAAACGCCCCCCAATCCTTCCGTGACTCATGTGACCTTATGACAGAAATGAAGCTCCACAAACACTATTTTTACAACGGAACCAAGGCGAGGCCGGGAATCGACTACTAAAATCACCAATAACCAACAAAACAATATCCAATAAACAACCAAACACCAAATTCACACAATCACCAATTGATTATTTGGTTATTGATAGATCGGTAATTTATTGGATATTGGAGCTTGATGATTGGTTATTTCTTTGCTAATATCCGTTCAGATGACAATCTACATCCCTGTCCTAACCCTCCCCTCCGAACCGCTTACAACGCTGGGTTTGGCGGCTTTTATTTTACTGGGAATCTCAATTTTGGGCTTTATCTTCTTTTGGCTTTGGTCTGTTATACATGCGTACAGAACTCCACGCGCTCCATACGGCCAACGCCTCTTTTGGGCGCTAGCCATCCTCCTAAACCCAACTGCAACAATTTGGTACTGGTGTGTTTGGCAACGTTGGGCTTTTTGGACCTTGTTCACTCCACTGATCGGTATTTTCCTCGCTCTCCCATTCGTAGTCCGTTCGCTTATGAGCAAGGCAGACGCAACGCTCATCACAAACTCACTTTTTGCCTTGGGCAGTAACGCTCTGGTCATCTTTTTCGCCATCCTCCTCATCTTCCCAATCATCCTAAGATTGATGGCTATTTTACACCTCACCAAAAGCACCGATATCTCGGCCTTGGAAAAAAACGACTGGGTCGTAACCCTCGCATTCCCATCAATCGGCTACGGCGTAGCTTTATTTTACTGCGTCCGCCATATCAGATCCTGGGCATTTGCCGGCATGGGCTGGATGGTAATCCTCATCATCGTCAGCAAAATCATGTTCATGAACCTCGCCCCAAGCATCATCCCCGCCGGCGAGGAAAGACGCGAAGAATACAAAGCAATTAAGAATTCTACAACCACGGAGGTGATGGAGTTAGAGAAGGAATAACCCCTCTAAATCCCTGCCCGCAACGCTTTGCTTGCAAAGCAGGCGGGTCCCCTTGTCAAGGGAGACTTGTTAAACAGATGTTTAAGCCTCCTCTTGACAAGGAGGAGGTTGGAGGAGGTTGTACCAAAAAAACAGAGCCCTAAGCCCTGCTTTATTTATCATCGGTATATAAATCAATCACTCAATAATTGATTATTGGAATTTGATTATTGGTTATTTATTGGATATTGTTTTGTTGTTTATTGGTTATTTCAAGTTGTTATTCCTCCTCTGTAAAATCAGTCAACTTTAAAGTTTCACGCTCGGATTGAAGCACAAGATCCTCAAGTTCCTCGAGCTCGGCCAAAGCGTCTTTTTCCAGATCTTTAAAACTTGATTCTTCGTCAATTTCTTCTTCTTCGTCTTCATCCTCGATATCTTCTAAAACAGGCTCATTTACTAAGCCCGCATCAGCATCTGATAATTCATCATCATCTTCTTCCTCTTCATCTTCATCCAAAACATGCATGCCCGGGGCAATCATGTCTTCCTCTTCTTCTTCGTATCCTTGTGGATCCCAGTCATCTGCCGGACCCAATGTGTATGGAATTGTTACCATAGATTCTTTTGTAAATTAAGAGCTTTTAGATTGGTTTTTGCCAACATAACAAATACGTTTTTTTAAGACAAGTGGATAACCCATTCAATAAGATAAAAGACTAAAGTAACAAGTTAATCAAGAGTAACTTTAAGACAATCTTGATGAACTTTAGTCTTGATGAACGTATAACTCACCTTGATTGCCTATATATTTATATTGCTGTAATATAGCGTGATTATGGAACCCTCATCCCTACTTTTATTTGCCTTGGTTATACTATTTGCGGTTGGCTTTGCCATCGTTTTATGGAAACTGATGGCCATCGAAAAGCAATCCCAAACTCCGGTGGAGTCTCAGAGCATGCTCATGATGCAGCAACAATTATCGCAGATGCAAAAAGAAGTCAATGACCGCCTAGGAGAGAGCCACAACGCCTTCCGCGACCAGCATAAAAGCGTAACCAACACGGTTCGCGAGGTCTCCGAGCGCATGGCCAAGGTAGAGGAGATATCGCGCCAAGTTCTAAATGAAACCGGAGAATTGCAAAAACTCCAACAGATTTTAAAAAACCCTAAACAAAGAGGAGTTTTGGGCGAATACTTCTTGGAAACACTCCTTAAAAACATTCTCCCTCCGGAAAATTTCCAAATGCAATATCGCTTCCAAGATGGCGAAATCGTAGACGCGGCCGTGTTTATCAAAGAAAAAATTGTACCTGTAGACTCCAAATTCAGCCTCGAAAACTACAACCGCTGGGCCAATGCCACAGAACAAGCCGAGCGAGATGCTCTGGAAAAGATTTTCGTTAACGATCTTAAAAAACGAGTTCAAGAAACCTCCAAATACATTCGCCCCAAAGAAAACACAATGGATTTTGCCTTCATGTTCATCCCTCACGAAGCCATCTATTTTGATCTCCTAAACAACAAAATCGGAGAAGGGGAGGATGCGGAAAACATCATCCATCGCGCGGCCGCCAAGTATCACGTCCTCATCGTCTCACCAACATCTTTCTTGGCTTACCTGCAAACCGTCCTCCAAGGTCTGCGCGCACTGCAAATCGAAGAACAAGCCAAAGAAATCATCAAGCGCGTCGGCGAGCTTGGCCGACACTTAGGCAAATACGACACTCACATGCAAAGCCTCGGCAAAAACCTGGGCACAGCCGTTAACCAGTACAACCTTGGCTACAAAGAATTCGCCAAAATCGATAAAGATGTCCTCCGCATCACGGGCGAAGCCCAAGGCATCGATCCTCTGGCTATCGAACAACCCAACACTCAAGTATAAAGTTCATCAAGTAACAAGTTCATGAAGAGTAACTTTAGTAACTCTTGATGAACTTGTTACTTTAATCTTGACGAACTTGTTTGTAGAGTTCAGATAATATGCAAAACATCTCCCGCAAAACACTCATCAAACTGTCTCTGGGCGGATTTTTTTGCATAATCGCATTTATACTATCCGTAATCTTTTACGTCCGCACATCCAACTTGGATAAAATCGTGGAATTCGATAAAGCTCCGCAAGCGCAAGCCATCATCATCCTCGGCGCATCTCTAAAACCCGATGGCACACCATCCGATGCACTTAAAGACCGCCTCATCCGCGGAGCCGAGCTTTATGAAGCCAGCAAAGCTCCCACAATCCTCATCACCGGCGACGGTGGTCTTAATCGCGCCGACGAGATCACATCCATGCACAACTTTTTACTGGACTTGCAAATACCCAATCAAGCCATCATCGAAGATCGCCATGGCTACCGCACTTACGAAAGTTGTAAGCGCGCCAAACAAGAGTTCAACATCGACAACGCAATCCTAGTCACTCAACAATTCCACCTGGTCCGCGCTCTCTACATTTGCAACGCCTTGGGCGTAGATTCCACCGGTATAGCCTCGGATTTGCAAACCTACGAAAAAATCAACTTCTTTACCCTCCGCGACTACCTTGCCAGCTTCAAAGCCTGGATCGACATCAACATTTGGGAACCAAAATCACCGATATCCTGAAGTAAAAAACCAAATTATGAATTACTAATGCCAAATATTCTAGACCTACGGCATAACTTTATTCAATTCATAATTCATAATGCATGATGCATAATATTGGTACTTGATTAATAATATATAATTAATTTCGCGTACATTGCCTTGACCGAAGTGAAAGAGAGCAATTCCATAATTATGCATTATTCATCATACATTATGCATTAAAATTCTCGATTCCAACATTCATAATTCTTAATTCATAATTATCTGTTTCCCATGTCTTTAAGTGAACTCCGCGCCGACCTAAAACAAGGCGGTACCCCGTATCGCGCCAAAATCTGCCAGCGCTTTTTTAAGACCGGAAAAGGGGAGTATGGCGAAGGTGATATCTTTTTGGGGCTAACTGTCCCCGAGCAACGCTCGATCGCTAAAAACTACCAAAATTTGCCTCTGGCAGATGTTTTAAAACTGCTCCACAGCAAAATCCACGAAGAACGCTTCACAGCCCTCGTACTGATGGTCAACCTCTACAAAAAAGGCGACGACAAACTCAAAAAGCAAATCTACGAAGCCTATCTCGCTAACAGCGAATGGATCAACAACTGGGACTTGGTCGACACATCAACTCCACAAATAGTCGGCGATTACCTCTTCAATTTTGGAGACGTTAAAGTTCTCGACAAACTCGCTAAGTCAGATTTACTCTGGGATCGCCGTATAGCCATGCTCGCCACCTACACTTTCATCCGCAACCGCGACTTTAAACCTACTTTAAAAATCGCAAAGCAGCTCCTAGGCGATAAACACGACCTCATCCACAAAGCCGTAGGCTGGATGCTCCGCGAGGTAGGCAAAAAAGATATCAAAGTCCTCAAAGAATTTTTAGACGATCATTCATCGCGAATGCCCCGTACAGCTTTACGTTACGCCATAGAAAAACTCCCACGAGGCGAGAGAGATGGATACCTTACCAAATCGCAAATAACAAATGGCAAATAGCAAATAGCAAATAGCAAGAGTTGCTAAAGTTACTCTTGCTATTTGCCATTGGATAGACTTTACTTTCTAAATAACTTAAAATACTTATATATATGAAAAAGACACTGCTAATAACAACTGCCCTAATTTGCTCACTAAGTTTAATGGGTGCGGGATGCGATAACTCAAACCCAACAGAGCCAAACAATACAAACACCGAAACCGAATCAACCGATGCACTCAATGCTTGTAACCTTTTAACCAAAACCATCGCCGCAGATTACCTGGGAACTGTTGATGAACCAACCTTAAGAGATACAGCGGGGGTTGTCAGCACATGCTCATACAGCAACCCTGATACTTTTGATGCTATAACGCTTTTAGTACGTCGCAGTCAAGGAGATGCTGAAGCGGCCACAGTTAATGCTAATGCAAAAGCGGAGTCAAAAAATCTCTCCGGCGTGGATGCGGAGGATGTATCCGGGCTAGGCGACGGAGCCTACTGGGCGGGAGGCAATCTAAACCAACTCAATGTATTCAGAGGAGAGGATTGGCTAATTCTAACCGCATTCAAGGATGACTTTAGCAAAGAGAAGGCGATAGAGTTGATGCAACGGATACTGCAAAACTAAAAAACTAAAATTCCCGGCGAACCGAGAATTTTTATATCTCCGTTTAATCACAAATATATATTTTTATAGATATATTTTACGACTCATCACATTCTCCCTACACCCATTAGAGTAGAGTAGCGATCACTTTTCATAAATATATAAATCATCGCACAGCGATTCCATAATTCTTAATTCATAATTTTTAATTCTTAATTTGGATTTTTACCCGTAGGGTAAAAAATTAAAAAATGAAACGTAGCATGAAGCGAAAATCAATTTTGAAATTAAGAGAAATAGGAAAGTCAGAGTTTGATCCAAGGCAAACTAGTGCTAAAAGCAAGTTTAGATCACAATATGTAGCGTCGCACAATATATGTTATAAGACCCATGATAAACCTTTTTAGCTAAACAAAGCTAAACTAGTAATCTTAGCCTATCATTGGTCTTATAACATAGCGTGGATTTTACAACGCTTTCAGATTCCTTCAATCGTCGTAAAATCCACTTACTCTAGAGCTTTTGTACTCGTTTATAGCCAAGGGCTATAAACGTGAATTTAAGTAACCTGCTAGTAGCTAGCAGCTAGAGGCTAGAAGCTATTTTTTGGCTTAATTAAGCAAAAAAATCAAACAAGCCCCAAAATTGCGTTCTAAGCGCCCCTCCCCATTCCCAGGTCTTATGTGACCTTAATTTACTCAAAAAACGCTTAATAACCTATATGACTCTTGCTATTTGCCATTTGCTATTTGAGTTAAGTTATTTGTAGTAGATCCTCCCCGGTATCCTAACATCTATATACTCATGAATATCATCCCAAGCCGGTTTAGCCTGTATAAATTGGCGCAAAGTTTCTATCTGAGATGTGAGCGGTGCATCTATATCAATTATCACATCTTTGTTTTCTTTTAAGATTATTTTTACGATTCCGGCTTCATTTTCATCCAAATATAATGCTTTAAACCAAATTCCCGCATCTCTTAAGTTGGCCGCTAAATCCAGCCAATTACGGACGCGCTTGGAATCTGTATATTCAAATCCTTTTTCATAAATTGTAGATGTTGGCGCAACTACAAAAATTTCTTTTAGGGAATCTACGGGAACAGAAGATGATAAAAAGTTTTTTGTGGTTGATGCGGTTTGTTCATCCGCGTAATCAGTTATCACACCATAATCATCAACAATATAAATTTTGTTTTTTGTCACCAAAATCACACTCCTCTGACGCTCCTTAATCTTGAGTCGTAAAATATTAGGATAACTCTTATCCACAGTAACCGAATCAACAAAAAATGTGTTCATTAGATGTTTCGCAACATCTTGCTCGTCTATAAGTAAAATGTTTCTTCTATCTTTAATAAGATTCGGTTTACTGTCCAAGTATGTCTCTATCTCCCCTACTACCGCTTGTTTCTCTAAAACATTCAATTCAGAAATCTCGTACTCACTCACCGAAAAAAAATGAGAAAAAAATAAAAACCAAATCCCGGCAAAAATAACAAATATAATAAATAGAAGATAAGCAATTCCCGAAGAAGAAGCCGGCCTCTCTCCCCTGCCTTTGATTCTGCCACCTTCTTCTATTGTATCCTCCGGTTTATAAATCATAATTCACAAAATAACGTTTAATCTTCTACAATAATTCTTGGCAAGTTTGGATTTATACGTGTAACAACTTCGTAATTTATTGTATTTATTTTCCCTGCAATCATATCGGCCGTTATTTGATCTTCACTTTGGGAACCAAGTAACACAACTTCAGATCCTTCATGCGCTTCGGGCGCATCTGTAACATCAACAATCATCATATTCATGCAAACCCTTCCTATAACTTTGCATCTCTTACCTCCAACCAAAACATTACCAACACTGCTTAAACCTCTATCATATCCATCCCAGTAACCAACCGGTAAAATTGCCAACTTAGAATTTCTTGCAACACTTTCAGTTAGGCCATAACTTACAGCTGTACCCGCTTCAACATTTTTAATTTGCGCAATTGTTGTTTTCCAAGTTAAAGCCGTACTAAGCGAAAAATCTTGATTTTTTTGCTGTGAAATAGCTTTCGTCTCTTTTGATGACCAAAGCCCATAAAGCGATATTCCCAGCCTCGCTATATTAAAATGTGTGGATTCCAAAAGTATTATCGCCGCAGAACAAGCGGTGTGTTTTAAGGGTGGATCAATACCGATGTTTTTTAATTGTTCTATTGCGGAGTTAAAATTCTTTAACTGCTGTTCCGCAAAAATATGATCCGAAGTATCTTCGATATTGGCAAAATGCGTATACATTCCCTCAATCAAAACTTGTGGAATATTTTTTACTTTTTCTGCGTACGCGCTTAATTCCTCTCCGCACAAACCTTGCCTCATTGTTCCGGTTTCTATCTTTAAATGCACCTTGGCTTTTTTCTCAGTTTTAATAGACTCCAATACGGAAAGATACAAATCCGAATAAGCCACAAAAGATATATCCGCGTCTATCGCCTCATATAATCTTACGGGCAAAATATAACCCATTACTAAAATCCAAGCATCGCTATAAACGCTTCTTATTTTTAAAGCCTCATCTATCGAATCTACCGCAAACCTCTTTACATTATTTTTATAAGCAATTTGCACCACCTCCATTAACCCATGTCCGTAAGCATTGGATTTAACAACGGCCACCAAATCCGTTTCACGTGAGAGCAAATTCCTCACCGCACTGATATTTTTAGATATGGCTTTATCGGAAACTTCAACCCAAGTTCTATAATTATGTTGATTTTTTATTGACATAATGAATAAATTTAGTATTCATTAGCCAATTTCAGAAAAACCGCAGTAAGGAACCAAGACATCCGGGATCTTAATAGTTCCATTTATTTGCTGATAATTCTCGAGAATGGAAATCAAGGCTCTTGGAGCCGCCACCACCGTTCCGTTTAATGTGTGTACCAAACCCTTATTCCCCTCTTTATCTTTATACTTGATATTCATTCCACGTGCTTGATAATCGATACAGTTTGACGCCGAAGTCACCTCTCCGTAGCCTCCTTTACCTTCGTTCCTGCCCCACATCCAAGCTTCGATATCATATCTGCGATAATCCGATGCTCCCAAATCACCCGATGCGCAATCTACAACTTGATAAGGTATCCCCAGACTCTGCCAAAACTTTTCTTCCATGGCTAAAAACTCCAGATGTATCGCCTCGGATTGCTCCGGCTTGGCAAAAGCAAACATCTCAACTTTCGAGAACTGATGCACTCTATACAAACCATACGATTCTCTGCCATACGAACCGGACTCGGTTCTAAAGCAATGCGAAAAAGCCACATATTTTTTGGGCAATAATTCCGCTTCAAAAACCTCATTCATATGATAACCCAACATCGGAATCTCTGCAGTTCCAACCAAAGCCAGATCGGAATCCTCTATAAAATATACCTGCTTCTCCGGTCCGCGAGGTTGGAATCCTTTACCAATCAACACCTCTTCTTTTGCAACATCCGGAGTAGTAATAAACTCATAACCTTCGCGCATCATAAAATCCATACCATATCGTAAAACAGCCTGCTCAAGTATCGCTAATTTATTTTTGAGAAAGTAAAACTTAGCACCGGCTACTTTAGCCCCGCGCTCAAAATCCATTAAATCGTGTTTTGCCGCCAGCGCCACATGGTCCAAAGGCTCCGAAAGTTTAGCCGGTTCACCAATTTTACGTATTACCTTATTATCCTCATCACCATCTCCGTCAGGAACTGCTTCATGAGTCAAATTGGGAATAGCGTGCAACAATAACGCCCGTTTAACCTCTAAATCCTTTAACAACTCTTCTTTGGCAGCTAATTCTTCTTTTAATTTTTTGCCCTTCTCAACCATCTCCTCCGACGGCTTGCCGCCCTTAGATTGATTGGCGATTTCGTTTCTATCTGCTCTTATTTTTTCTACTTCTTGAAGTAAAACATTGTAATCCGTATCAACTTTTAAAATTGCATCCAAATCAACTTTTGCTCTTCGAGCCACGCAATTAGCGCGTACATCTTCTGTGTGTTCGCGTAAATATTTTATATCTATCATAGATACTATTGAATCTTTAAAATAGTGTAATAAGCGATTCCTCCGGGGGTTTTAACCTCTACTTCATCTCCAACCTTACAATCTAAAAACGATTGCCCCATTGGTGATTCGTTGGAAATGAGTCCGTTTACGGGGTCCGCTTCCGCCGAGCCAACAATCTTATAAGATCGCGGACCCGTCTTAGAGTCAACCTCCACGGTAGAGCCAACTCTAACAACATCTCCACCTGAAGATTCATCAATAATTTTTACATTTTTTAATATCTCTTCAATCTCGCGAATCCTGCCCTGCACAAAACCCATTTCTTCCTTTGCGCTGTGATATTCGGAATTTTCTTTAAGATCCCCAAGCGCCTTAGCCGATTCGATTCTGGCCGAGGTTTCCTTTACGCGAACAGTTTTTAGAAGGTTTAATTCTTCTTTTAATTTTTCTAAACCCTCCTCGCTAAAATAGTGTACTTGTTGTGGCATATAAACAATTCAAAGCAAGCACATTCTGGCCTGCGTATATAATTAATTTGTGTTTATTAAGTATAATGAGATAAAAATCAACTGTCAATTTAAGGCAACTCATCGGAATACGTATTCCAAGCCTCTAAAATAGCCCGAGCAACAGGTATAGCCGTTTCCGAGCCCTCCGTGCCCTCTTCGAGCAAAACCGTAACCACTATGCGAGGCTCTTCGAACGGCGCAAAAGCCGTAAACCAAGCATGGTTCGGCTTATCCGCCCTCCACTGAGCAGTACCCGTTTTACCGGCCACAGGTACCGGAAAGTTCAAGAAACTTCTTCCGGATCCATACAAAACAGTATCTCTCATACCCAATCTCACAACCTCAACATCATCCGCACCGGCCAAAGGCTCGTCGGAGATATTCATGGGCTCTGATTCTTCATAAGAGGCATAAGCATTTTGATTCATCACAAAATGCGGCCTGATTCTTTTTCCTCCATTGGCAATTTCCGCGGTTGAAACCGCAATTTGCAACGGCGTCACTAAAAAATCTCCTTGGCCAATTGCATAATTATAAGTATCACCAATATACCACCGCTCGTTTCTTTTTTGCACTCTCCACTCGGGCGTAGGCACAAGCCCCGCATACTCCCCGGCCACATCCAAACCCAGCGGTTCACCAAAACCAAACTTATACAACCACTCCGCCATTCTGTTAGCTCCGAGTCCTGTAAAATTATCGGTACCACCTCCTATTGTATAAAAAAAAGTATTCACAGACCAAGCAATAGCGCGCCTTACATCCGTTAAACCATGCCCTCCGGGCTTCCAATCAGGAAAAAACCTGCTACTAACCCAAATTCCTCCCGTAGATAAAATTGTTGTCCTTGGGGTAATGATTCCGTCAGCCAAAGCCGCCAACGCATAAACCGGTTTAATTGTAGAACCCGAAGGGTATAAACCCGCCCAAGCCCTGGGCAAAAGTGGCGTATTCGGATCATCTAACAACGCCGCGTAAACAGTACTCGATACTTTCCCTGAAAATGCATTATTATCATAAGCCGGCCAAGATACAGATGCCAAGATAGACCCATCCCTCGGATCCATTGCTATGGCTACTCCCTTTTTTATATCTTCATTTTCTTCTATACTTTTTTTGATGGCATCCTCGGCGGCTTTTTGTAATCTTAAATCAATCGATAACTCCAATATCTGGCCCGATACAGCCTCATCATCGTGAACAATTCTTTTACCTTGTCCAAAAGCGTCTACCTCGGTTATTCTTTCTCCCCTTTGCCCGGCCAACCAAAACTCATAAGACTCTTCTATACCCGCCTTACCAACCAAATCCGTTTGCTGATAATCAAATTGTTTTTTTTCTTCATATTGTTCGGGCGATATTTTACCAACATAACCCAAAATATGCCCCAAGCTTAAAAGTTGCCCCGATTGTCGATATTTTCGCTTTAAACCATGCACAATATCAACCGACTGTTCTCCGGCCAATTTAATTTTTAATGTTATCGCTTGCTCATAAGGGATATCTCGAACCAAAGGCACAGACCTGTCCCATACAGTCGAAGAATCAACCACGCTTTTTAAAGCGGCAATATCAGTTCCCGTTACCCTTGCAATCGTACCCAAAATCTCATTGCGTTTTGATTCTTCAAGAGGCAAATCGAGCGGTACAACCGTTACATCAAACGTTGATTCATTCTCAGCAAGAACAACCCCCTGTCTGTCCACTATCATACCTCTGGGTGGTATAATAACCATTGTTCTTAGCCTATTGGAATCTGCTTTTGCTTGATAATAAGAATACGAAATTCCTTGCATCCAAAAAGCTCTTGCCATTAATGCCCCTATCATTAAAAAAAGCGCCGCCGCAAGATAATAAAACCTATGCAAAGGAATCGATAATCCAACATAAATAGGCCTTTCTCTGATTTTTGTTGCATCCTCTTCATACATCACCTCGGAAGAAACTTGGGAATCATGTGTATTCGAAACCTGCAAACCCCAAGGGCTTTTATCTGGCCATGAAAAAATTTGTTTAAAATCTTTATCCATATCGGCCTTTCATGAATGGAATAAAAGTCAAAAATCTTTTTGTAAACAAAGTTGTTCCTAAAAAAAGCACCGAGGTCAAAACCAAATCAATCACAATGGAATAAAAATAAACATCGTAATTTTGTAAAATAAAAATCCTTTCCAAGAGATATTTATAAAAAAAGTATGTAATAAATATTATCAGCAACTCAGACAATCTTGCCAAAAAAACCAATACCCAAGAGCCATACATGGATCTATTGGTAATTATATTTTCGGCTATAAGATCGATAACAAAGGCCACTAACAACCACCTGGCCGTGGCAAAACCCGTTGGTGTTGCGGAGATTAAATCCACCACAACACCGGAAACCCCTGCGGTAATATACGCCGCCTGAGGCCTTTTTAATAAAAAAAACATAACCAGCATGGGCAAAACCGGATGCAGGTAAGTAAAAATTACCGGCAAGGATCCAACCATACTGCCTTCATACACACCTATCATTACGGCTATACCCGTCACCGCGGCATATGAGGAAATTCGCATACTAAAGCGGGCTTAAAACCTTAGGTCGAAGTACAGCCACAACGTTTAGATAATCCGTTTGTACTATAGGTTCAATTGTAGCCTCTTTAAAAGGATCCGTGGACTCATCCAAAACTTGATTAATTATACCGACCACTAAATCAGGCGGTATCTTTTCCTCTGTGCCGGAGGTTACAAATACATCATTGGAACGTACTTCTTCCTCTTGCGGTATCAACGTTGCGGTGGCGGTTCTGTTTCCCTTGCCTTCTACCAAACCTATCAATTTATGTTGCCCGGCCAAAGATATTGCCACCTTGCTTGTTGGATCCGTTGTTAAAGTGGCTATGGCGGTTCTTTCATAAATCTTTGTAATTTTTCCAACATAAACACCCTCACCAAAAATAACCGCCATACCTATTTCAATTCCATCTTTCGAACCTCTATCTATCATAAAAAATCCTCTATCGGGCACAACGGAACGGCTTATAATATTAGCCATTACGGATTCATAACCTTGTTGTTCCACAAAACCTAACGTATTTCGTAAAACAGCGTTCTCTTCCTTTAAAGCATGCAATTGAACATAATCAACGCTTAAATGGTTTAATTGCAATCTCAGCTCCTCTATTTCATTATTGCAAATGCTATCACCTTCTAAATCCTGTACTCGCTCGCTTGCACCTGTCCCAACTTTTGTTGCCAAGGAACCCAGTGGCGCTAACATACTCCTTAGCAAATCCTCTATTGGCACCAACAATCTTGTTACATGCAAAAAGACAACCGACATTATGATTGTAAAAATTATTACCATGGTTTTACTTTGACGTTGCATACCTAAACAATTCTATCTGTTTTGGGCAACGTAATATCGTTCAATATTTCCGGTATTTCAAGCAACATGCCTGCCCCGCGGGCAACGGTAGAAACCGGGTCCTCGACCACGCGGACCGGTATACCTGTTTGTTCACGAATAGCCTCATCCATCCCCCGAAGCAATGCACCTCCACCCGTTAAAATTATACCTCTGCGATAAATATCAGCTACTAATTCCGGTGGTGTAATTTCTAAAATGGATTTTATATGTTCAACAATGGATCTTACGGAACGTGCAATAGCCTCTCTGACTTGGCTGTCTGTTATAAAAATTTCTCGAGGCAAACCCGATAAAAGATCGCGCCCGCGCATTGATACCTCTATTCTTTCTTTTAGTGGAATTGCCGAACCAACCGCAATCTTAACTTCTTCAGCCACTCTTTCTCCGAGTAGGATATTAAACACATCTCTGCCGTATTGAATGATATTCCTGTTCATTTCATCGCCCGCAATGGGGATGGATTTTGCGGTAACAATGCCATTTAAAGATATTACTGCGATCTCTGTAGTTCCACCCCCAATATCAACAATCATGTTTCCTACCGGCTCTGAGATAGGCAATCCTATTCCAATTGCGGCCGCGAGCGGTTTTTCTACCAAAGCAAAATCATAAGCACCTGCGGACATTACAACATCACCAACAGCTTTTCTTTCCACTTCTGTAACATCAAGCGGTACACCAATAACAACTCTTGGCCTCGGAATAAATAATTTATATTCCCTGTTTATCTTCTGAAAAAAATACTTCAGCATCTTCTCTACCACTTCGTAATCTGAAATAATTCCCCGTTGCATGGGTTTAGACATGGTTACGTGTTGCGGAGTTTTACCCAACATGGATTTAGCTTCATGACCTATCGACAACACTTGCCCATTTCGATTATTTATCGCCACCACAGATGGCTCATGAACAACAATACCCCTGCCTTGTGCGTATAACAAAGTTGTGGAAGTTCCCAAGTCCAAACCTATATCCGTTGAAAATCTATGTAGTAATCTTTCTAGCATAATTATTTTTAGCTGATAGCCGATAGCAAATGGCGAATAACTTAATAACACTTTGCCTGCTATCAGCTCTCGACCACCTTTGGAGGTATCCGCTCTTGATCGCCTTTGGCGATATCAGCAATCTGCCGGTAGCGAGTTTGCTTAGTATTTAGGCACAAAAAAAAAGTTCCAGCAAGTGGATATCGTATACAAAATGTGTTTATAAGGCTAATTGTTATGAACAATAAAATTACTCAACGTCTTTCGGCATCTACCAACACCAAAAACAAATATTCTACAGCAACAATCACCAACAAAAACCCAACCAAGGTATACCACCTTAGCCAATCTTGTGAAGAAAACCACAATGCAATAATCGCTAAAAACGATAATAACATCGCATGCCTAAAAGCAACCCTCACCTCTCGCATTATCATGTCGGTTCTTTTTCGTATTCCTATGCGATAAATTAAACCCAGCATGGATATTGTTCCAACCAATGCCAAAAACAAAGTAATAAAAAAGAAAAACAATCCCAAAAAACCAGCTTCATCCGGATTCATCGTTTGTATAATAATAATCCAGGCAACCCATGCGAGCCCCGTACCCAATCCCATTAAAACTGCATACCATTTAAAACTCATAACCCACACATTATACCATAATAACCATAATAACCAATAATCAATATTACAATCACCAATAAATCACCAATAACCAATATAAAAAAAATAAAATTTCCAAACAATAATCAAAACCAAAACTCCGAATATCTCATATCCATAAAAATACACAAATTACAATCTCCGCCTCTGGCGTGAATAATTTGAAAAATTAGATATATATCCAAACAAAATAACCAATTGGATATTTTGTTAACTGAATATTGGTTGATTTATTGATTATTGGTGATTTATTGGACATTGGAGCTTGGTTATTGGTTATTTCCAGTTAGTATCCCTGCAACCTAATATTGATCTTATACACGACTCGTTTTCCAAGTTGATAATTTATCGCATTCATAAAATCAATCCTCTCGGCTTTTAATGTTTGCATCGCACCCGGAGAAGTGGACACAGCTTGCAATGTACCCGAGGCAAAAGATTTAAAAATCATCATACCCCCCATTTCCTCTCCCCATCTTTGCTTTAATAATTTATCTGCCGTATCCAAAACACGCTGAGCATTTATCTGCTCTTCGATTCCCGCCGTCTGCAAAGATTTATTCAACAATGATTTTAAAGATTTCCAAGCCATACTCATGCTTCGCTATCGCTACGCAAAATAATAAATAATAAATCACAAATAATAAAATAAATCCCATCCGCTCGCTTTGTTATTTGTTATGGCTCTAGACTAGCAAACTAATGATTTAAGTACCATTTAATAATATGCCATAACTCCTTCAT
>JARGGJ010000007.1 GCA_029210915.1 Patescibacteria group bacterium | reverse complement strand
GTGCCAATCTTTCAAGTCTCTTGCGTACCTGTTCTTCTACTCTGGATAGTCGTTTCAAGCCGAACTCTATAGTTCTAAATCTATGATTTTTGCTGTCATGTACTGTGAAATCTCCCAATCTTCCTCTTTTTAGAATTCGATATATTACGTTTCTATCTACATGATAACTTTTAGCTAATCTAGACACATTTCTTTGACCATTTAGCCAAATGGTATAGACCTCCCTACGCAAAGATGGTGTTATTTTGGTATGCTTGTGCATAGCAGGATATGTTTGCTTGTTGAGTTAGACCTTACAAGTATGACATGTCCTGTTTTTGTTTATGAGTGTATAAAGTGCGACAACGCTAGTATAGAACACACGATTATGGAGAGGGTGGTGCATTCAGTTGATCAAGTGTTTTACGAATTTTAACTAAAGCCTGATTTGGATCATTTGTTACTTCATGGTTTTTAAAACGTAAGATTGTGACACCGTGGCTTTTAATAATTGCGTCGCGTATGTTGTCTTTTCTTTGTTGCTCGGGTCTATCGTGGATTCCTCCGTCCAGCTCAATCGCCAGTTTTACTTTAGGACAATAAAAATCTGCGATATACCTATCGATCGAGTGTTGCCGGCGAAAAATATATCCCGCGTAACGCATTTTCTGCAAATAAATCCACATCACCCTTTCGGCCTCTGTCTGATTCTTTCTCAAATACCTACGGAACTCTGTTCGAATAACTCTATAACTACTCATATTGCCAGTATACCCTCTTCTCCCTAATCGAGGGAGAAGATGTCGAATACCCAAAGATTTTATAGTGCTGAGTTGATCGGACTTAAAGCTGTTCTCACAGTTCGACAGAAGAGTGTGTAAAAAAACACCCCCGAAGAGCTCGGGGGCATGCTGAGTTAGCGAACGAGTGCTCGCTTTTGTTTTTTACTGACAAGTAGAGCGGAAGATGAAGCCATAGGTACCGGATCCTTGCGGATCCGTGGAACCGTGATAGCCGTCTCCTGCTGTCATCACGATATTTGTGCCGGGGACCTTCCAGGTTGGACCGGCTGAGTAGAACGAGGAACCTTCGGACTTAAAGCTGAAGTTATCACTCCAGATAACCGAGGTACCATTATGTGTACCCATCAAAATCTTGCTAGAACCTTTTTCATGGCCCTGCAGGACGAATTTGTTGAGCGCGATCTTGACAACCGAAGAAACGGAGCTTAGGTTGCTGTACGTTTCGAGCTCTTCCCACTGGTTGCCGTTACGCTGGAAAGTTGCTCCAACGAAGCCGCCGGCAGTATGTTTGCCACCAATAGCCATGACATCACAAACGGAGGATCCATGAATTCCAATGAAACTAAACGCCTCATCGGAACCAGGAACATTGGCCCAGGAGTAACCATCCCAGTGAAGGAGCGCAGACTTGTGAGTTGCGCTATTGTCCCAGTCACCAGGTTCAGCCTCGAAACCAGCGAGGTAGAGATCACCTTGCTCACCGAAGAGTTTGTAGCCTCGGAAAACTTTACCTGCGGAGGCAGGTGTGTCGTACACTGTTAAGCTGGAGCCGTTCCAGTGGTACATATATCCGGGCAGCGCCTCAATCGGAGAGTTGTCGAAGCCGAAGAACCAAAGGTTATCCGCCCCGGTACCCCAAAGCGTCATCACCACAAGATCGTCGAGCTGGTTCGCCATGAGGCGAACAAACGAGGAGCCGTTCCAATGCAGAACCACACCATCGTCGTTGTTCTTGTAACTCATGAATACTTGGTCTTGACCAAGGCAGATCACATCCATCGCGCTGCCACCATGACCAGGGACAGGGAGCGTTACTTCGCTCCAAGTATGGTTTCCGGTGAGATGCAGAGCTTTAGCACTGCCGTTGTTGTCGCCCATTGCCCACTGGTCTAGTTCGGAGTTTGCACAGCCGGCATGGATTTTGAAGACGGTGTTAGGAACACTATCTTGCTCCCACGTGCCACAACTGTAGCCTACTCCGGGAGCTCCTTGAGTGGAGCAAGTTCCGAAATCGTGGCAAGCCACTTCGGCTACACAATCAGTGTCCAGGCAATCTGCCTTGCCGTCACCATCGTCATCCGCACCGTTGGTGCAGTTTTCGACGGGGGTGGTTTGGCAAATCGGAAGCGTTTGGCAATCCGAGTCGTCGCAGTTGGCGTTACCGTCGCAATCTTCGTCGCCACCGGAGTAGCAATTTTCGAAAGCAGTGCAGGTGCCAGCCGTGCAGGTTGCTGAACATGTAGATGTCCCCTGGGAACCACAAGCCGTGGTACAGGAGGTGGTTGTATTGGCCACACAGGCAAATCCTTCGTCTGCTTGGCCGTTGGCGTTGTCGTCAATTCCGTTGCAGAGCTCCGTCTTGCAAGCGTTGAGGCCGGCACAGACAAGATCCTCACAGTCAGACTTGCCATTGCAATCGTCGTCTACTCCGTTGGAGCAGTTTTCGACCGGAGGTTGGCAGGTTCCGTATGAACAGTTGGAAAGGCAAGATTTAGTGCCTACCGATCCACAGGTTGTGGTGCAAGAGACAGAAGCGCTTCCCATGACACACTCGAAGCCTTCGTCCACTTGGCTGTTGCCATTGTTATCTGCGCCGTCGCAGATTTCGTCTTGGCACTGCAACATGCCCGCACAATCAAGATCTGCGCAATCGGAATTGCCGTCACAGTCGTCGTCTACTCCGTTGGAGCAGTTTTCGACCGGAGGTTGGCAGGTTCCCCACGCACAGGTGTTACTACATGTCTTTTGACCGATGGAGTTACAAGAGGTGGTGCAGGATTGGGTGGAGTTCTTTGTACAAGTGAATATTTCATCTACTTGTCCATTGTTGTTATCATCAAAGCCATTGCAGACTTCGATGGTAAAACATGAGTAACTTCCGGTAGTCAGATGATTCCATGTGAAATTGCAATCACACCGAATATCCGGATCGCACTCTGAAAACTCTCCCATGTTTGCACAGCCGGAACCTACAGTTGGCGGCTCACAAGGGTTACAGATCGGCAGATTGATGCAAGCGGCATCGTCGCAATCTGTTGCTAGGTTGCAGTTATCGTCGATGCCGTTACCACAAATTTCGTTGGGAGGAGTGCAGGCGCTCCAAGTACAACCGGCGATACAAGTGATCATACCGGCTGTTCCGCAAGTGGTTTGGCAAAGACCGCTGGTACCGAGTTTACACTCGAAGCCTTCGTCCACTTGGCCGTTGCCATTATCGTCTGCACCGTTGCAAACTTCGTCTTGGCAAGCACTAAGGCCGGCGCAGGACGGATCCTCGCAGTCAGCTTTGCCATCGCAGTTATCGTCGACCGTGTTGGTGCAGTTTTCGGCGGGTGCCTCACAAGCACTCCACTCGCATCCGTTACCACACTGCATGGTCCCAAAAGAACCACACGTGGTTTGGCACTGGGCTGTGGTACCGAGTTTGCACTCGAAGCCTTCGTCCGCTTGGCCGTTGCCGTTATCGTCGATACCGTTGCAGACTTCCTCTTGGCACTCGGTTTCACCCGAGCACGCAGAGTCTTGGCAATCTGCCTTGCCGTTGTGGTCGTCGTCGAGGCCGTTGCCACAGATTTCCTCCGGGGTAACGACATCCTCTCCAGCGTCAGCATCGGGCAGAACGACATCGTCGTTGGCGTCGGTGCCGGCATCTGAATCGGTTTGGTCGGCATCGCCGGCATCGGGATTGACGCATGGTGCGTTGTTGATGGGAGATTCAGGATCATCCCATTTACCGCAAACGCACACAAAACCGGTGCAAGAATCGTATGCCCCATCCGGGGCGCAAGCGCCACCGAGGCTCATTGTGCAAGAAGAATCCGGCACATCCGTGCCGCCGGTTCCGCCGGTTTCGACAGAAGTACCACCGGCACCAGAGGTGCCGCCGGTTCCGCCGACAGAATGATTCATGGTTTGAGGGTCAGACCCTCCGCCACAACCCGTGAGGGCTGCGACCATTGCGAAAAACACGAATGTGTACAGCTGCTTCAGGTTGCGGTTCATGGTTTTTTCCTGTTCTGCCCTAAGCGTAAGCTATGGGCGGTTGTTTACTTGTCAGATTTTCGAAAGACCAATATGAGGCGATCGGCGGATTCTCGAGCTAATTTTAGCTTAAAAAACCGCTATCTATCCCTACTATAAGCATACTTTGATATAAATGTCAAGACAATAGCCCTATAATTTACCTAAAATAAGCTAAATATAATAATTATCCATAGGCTATTTTGCATATTTAATGTAAATATGCTTAACAAGACTTTTGTGGATAACCGTTTTCCATAAGTTTATCTTCATTTTTTAATCAAACTCAAAAAAGATTAATAAAAAAGAACTCACATGCAAACATATCTAAAATTTGATATACTACTACTATAAATAATAATTAATAAATTATAAATAACAAAGCAGGCGGAGTGATTTATCTTTATTGTTTATTATTTGTTATTTATTATTCTTGACCCTCGAAGCTCATAGAGCGTAGTGGGTTGTTATTTAGAAGATATGAGTCCTGAAAAATCCTTAAGCCGGTACATTCTAGTGATACTAAGCGTGTCTGTGGTTGTCACCGCATTGGTGATTGTTGCACTGAATGCTTATGTATCGAATAAAAAACTCTCCGAGTCTAATAACGGAACTTTCTTGAATAACGCATTATCATCTTTTTCTTACGATGATGGCTATAAAGATGGTTATAATGCAGCTCGTGAAAAGTTTAATATCGCCCCCTCAGAACTCCGCGCCATAACAGGAACGGTACAATCAATAACTCCGAATAGTCTGAAGCTTGAAGCAATCAACTTGGACACGGATGAATTTGTAGATGGTGTTTCCAATGTACGCACCGCCTTAATCACATCTTCTACAAAAGTTTTACATCGAAGTAATTTGAGCGGAGAGGAATTAGGATCAGCTATGCAGAAATGGCAAAATAATCCGGGAGACAATCCCCCGCCACTGCCATACACGGAAAAAGAAGTTACAGTTTCGGAAATATCAGAAGGATCAGCCGTTACGGTAATTTCAAAAAACGATATCAGGTTTTCACAGTCTTTTGATGCTGATCAGATCATCATTACATCAATAAGCGATTAACTGTTAAAAATTTATTAAGAAATCAGCTTGCCATAAGCTGTTTTTTTTGATATTAACTAGCAAGCACTTTCATAGGAGAAGTACAGATGGAAGCACTGCCGATAGTTTTTATCAAAAATAGAGTTCTACACATTCAACTCCCGCCATCAATCGGCACAGTATTGCATACGGGTTGTTTTTATTTTCTTAGAACACCGGATTACCGACTTTGGGATATTAAAATACTGGCAAGAATACGAGATGGATATGGAGAGCTGTATCCATTCACACTCTGTGCCAATGACCCGGTTCGTTTTCTTGATGAAGTTTGCAAAGCACCCGAGGGAAAAAGAAAACTAAAGGTTATTGTTGATTTCTTGGATGCGAATACCGCACCTGTATCGGGAGTTCCTAAACTCGAGCTTCATCCAATCTAGTAAAATAGACCCTTAAGGGTCTATTTTTTAATCGTCTTTTTTACCTTTGGGACCCAGTGCCATAAACACTATCGGCGCCATAAGCCAAGCGGATTTGCCGTAATCACTGATAAAAATTTGTTTGGTTTGCTCTGCAAAGGCACCGGCCGTTTCGGGCGGGAGGAAGGATAGAGTGATACTGATGAGCAAGCCGACTTGTAAGACGCTAAAGACTATTACTTGCCACCATTTGCCCGGAGCAGAATTCTCTCCGATGGTTTTAATGAGTGCGCTTCGAGATAATAAGAAGAATAGAACAACAAAAACACCAAGAAAGAATGAGATACGGAGGATTGTGTTTTCGTTTAAATGGAAAGCTAAATTGAATTGATTAACAACCGGTGCATTGCCCACAACCGCAAGTGCCATGTAGATGGAAACCAGGATGACGATGATACGATCTCGGCCTAACGAAAATCCATACAATAAAGCGCCGACAACAAAAAAGAGATATATAAATAAATCCCAGCTAGGAGCCGCCCAATTTATACTTGCCAAGAAGGACAAGACTGATTCCATACAGGCACATTATATCACATAATGTGCAATCACCAATAACCAAGATCCAATATCCAATCAATAACCAATATAGTAAAACACCCAAATCACAATTTCCAAACAAATCTGAATACAAAAAATTAAAAACTACTCGTCCGATTATATATTGTAGATTTCGATTTGATATTTGTTTGGGAATTATGATTTCTTTCTTTTCTCATTAACAAAAAAGACCCTTTCAAGATCTTTCTCATGTACCCCCTTTAATAAAGGGGGATATTTTTGTCGCACGGTTTTTAATTGTGTTTGCGACAAAAATTGGGGGAATTTTACAACCCCTCCCTCTGCAATTCCTCCAACAACTTCTTTTGCTCTCTTGTGAGCTTTTGCGGTACATCGGGCATAACGGTTACCATGTGGTCGCCTCGGCCGTATCCGCTCATGTATGGTACGCCTTTGCCACGGAGTTTAAACGTTGACTTTGCCTCTGTGCCGGAGGGAATCTTGAGGACAACGGGGCCGTCGACGGTTTCTACATCAACTTTGCCTCCAAGCGACATAATTGTAAAAGGCACTTTTATTGTAGAGAGTATGTTGTGATCTTCGCGGACAAAAACAGGGTCGCGTTTTACCTTGACTCTGATATACAAATCCCCCGCTTTACCGCCAACTCCCGGGAAATCACCTTGACCGGATAGTTTGAGCGCTTCACCGTGGCTCATGCCTGCCGGGATGTTTATGCTGAGTTTACGCTCTTTCTTTTGGATGCCCGATCCGGAGCAAGTACCGCAATCCTTTTCCGCTTTTTCACCTTTACCATGGCAAGCGGGGCAAACAACCACCGTATTAAAAGTACCCAACATTGTGCGCTGTTGTTGCTGAACTTTGCCTGCGCCTTTACAGGTTTCACATTGCGATATTTTGGATCCGGGTTCCGCGCCTGTGCCTTTGCAGGTTTCGCATTCATTATTCGTGTAGATGTTAACCTCTTTTTGCGCACCAAAAACCGCTTCTTTAAACTCCAGATCCACCTCCAATTCCAAATCACGTCCGCGCTTTTGCCTGCCTCTGCCACCGCCAAAACCAAACATACCGCCCAAGATATCGCCTAAATCACCAAAATCTTCGACGTTGACGTTGAAGCCGGCATTGTTAAAATCGAAACCTCCAAACCCACCTTGCCCTCCGAAGCCTTGTGCGGAGGATGGGTCAAAAGCAGCAGAGCCGAATTGATCGTACTTTGCGCGGTTGGCTTTATCACCTAAAATCCCATAAGCCTCGTTTACATCCTTAAAAGCCTGTTCATTACCATTCTTTTTATCAGGATGATGCTCGTGCGCTTTCCGGCGAAAAGCCTTCTTTATCTCGTCTTCAGATGCGGATTTCTCCACTCCGAGAATTTTGTAGTAGTCTTTGGACATTTTATAAAGTCTGAACCTTGATTAAGCATGATTACTTATTGTCTGAACCTTGATTGTCAAGCCGATTACCAACCTAATTTAACTTGATTACTGTATGTAGAAATTAATTATATACGTACTATAATCAAGTTTAATATGAGCGAGAATCAAGTTTAATCAAGGTTCAGACAATTCAGTTAAGACAGTAACTTCGGCTCCCCCGCCTCCTGAATCGGGCCGAACTGCTTTTCGTATTTTTGGATGTTGTCTTGCAGTGCGGAGACGATGCGTTTCATGTGGGATGGGCTCACAATTAGGCGCGAGACGAGTTCGCCTTGGGGCGGGTGTGCGAACATGAAATCGAGTACAAACTCTTCTTTAGCGTGCATTACCTGCATCATGTTGGCATAGCGCCCTCTTAATACTTCGTCCGGGGCTTTGATGTTTAATTCGGGCATATTTTTTAGCCGTTAGCCGATAGCGGATAGCTATTAGCGCTTAGTTAACCCAGAACCCCCTTTAGTAAAGGGGGATATTTTTGTCGCAGGGAATTTATCGGGACTGCGACAAAAATTGGGGGAATTATTCTTTAGACTCTTCCTTCTTCTCCTCAAAATCAGCTTCTTTAGCATCAGCTTCTTTGGGTCCTGGGTCCTCGGTACTTGGTCCTGGCTCTGGGTTTTGTTGGGCTGATTGTTGAGCTTGGGCATTTGCCTGCTCTTGTTGGTACATGGCGGCGCCTACTTTTTGAGCGGAAGTTGCGAGTTCATCGGAGGCTTTTTTGATGGCTTCCAGGTCATCGCTGTCTTTGAGTTTCTTTAAAGCTTCGAGTTTTTCCTCTACTTCTTTTTTATCTTCTTCTTTAGCTTTGTCGCCGGCTTCTTTCATCATCTTTTCGGTGGTGTAAACCATTGTTTCGGCCATGTTTTTAACTTCGATGGATTCTTTTTTCTTTTTATCCTCTTCGGCGTGAGCTTCGGCATCTTTTTTCATCTTTTCAACCTCTTCGTCGGATAAGTTGGTGGAGGCTGTGATGGTGATTTTAGCTTCTTTGTTGGTGCCTTTGTCGACAGCTTTGACGTTTAGGATGCCATTGGCGTCGATATCAAAAGTGACTTCGATTTGCGGGACTCCGCGCGGTGCCATTGGTAAACCCGAGAGTGTGAATCGGCCCAAACTGCGGTTATCGTTTGCCAGTTCGCGCTCGCCTTGCAAAACAACAATCTCTACGGATGGTTGATTATCGGCTGCGGTGGAGAAGATTTGGGATTTTGAAGTTGGTACTGTGGTGTTGCGTTCGATGAGTTTGGTCATTACACCGCCAAGGGTTTCCAAGCCGAGTGATAATGGCGTGACATCGAGCAATAGTAAGTCGCCTTTAATATCACCTTGGAGGTTTCCGGCCTGGACTGCGGCACCGATGGCTACAACTTCGTCGGGATTAACCGTTACATTGGGTTTTTTGCCAAAGTATTTTTCGACAGCTTGCTGAACCAAAGGCATGCGAGTCATACCGCCCACCAAGATCACCTCGTTGATATCGGAAGTTGAGAGCTTGGCATCAGCGAGAGCTTTTTTGCAAGGCTCGAGAGTTTTTTCTGCCAAGTCGCCAACAAGCTCTTCGAGCTTGGCGCGAGTCAGTTTAAGCATCAAGTGTTTTGCGCCGGTGGAATCTTGAGCGATAAATGGTTGGTTGAGTTCTGTTTCCATGGCTGTGGAGAGCTCTATTTTTGCTTTCTCCGCCGCATCTTTAACACGCTGTAAGGCGATTGGATCTTTGGAGAGGTCTAAACCTTCTTGTTTGCGGAATTCATCGATTGCCCATTTGATTATGAGTTGATCAAAGTCATCGCCACCCAAGTGAGTGTCGCCGTTTGTAGCAAGTACCTCGACTGTGTTTTGCTCGGTAGAAGGGTCAAATGCCACTTCCAGAACAGAAACATCAAAAGTTCCACCACCTAAATCGTAAACAACTATCTTTTGATCTTTCTTTTGGTCGAAGCCATAAGCCAGAGCCGCGGCGGTTGGTTCGTTTATTATGCGTTTGACGGTTAGACCGGCGATTTCGCCTGCAACCTTAGTTGCTTGGCGTTGGGCATCATCAAAATATGCGGGGACGGTGATTATAGCTTCCGTGATTTTTTCGCCGGTTTTTGCTTCGGCATCGGCTTTGAGTTTTTGCAGAATCATCGCGGAGATTTCTTCGGGAGAATACTCTTTACCGCTCATCATAACTCGAACGCTGTCGCCTTTTTGGACGAGTTTGTATGGAAGCCACTCTTTATCACGGTCGATCTCGGGGTCATCCCAACGACGGCCAATGAGGCGCTTAATAGAGAATAATGTGTTTTCGGGGTTAACCGCGGCTTGGCGCTTGGCGAGTTGACCAACCAATCGTTCGTTATTTTTGGAAATCGCAACCATGGATGGCGTTGTACGCGCACCCTCGGCGTTTTCCAAAACTTTGGGCTGGCCACCCTCTACAATGGCCATGCAGGAATTTGTTGTACCTAAATCGATACCTAGAATTTTGCTCATACTTTTTTAGCTTGTTTCCTTCGGTGCGATCACATGGGAGTCGCACCTACGGAATGGTGATAATTATTTGTTAAGTTAGTTTAGTGAGTTGATCTTGAGAACTGACCGCTTGAGTTCATAAAGTTTGTAAAGTTTGTAAAGTTCATAAAGAGAAAACTTAGTGGTTCTTTATGAACTTGTTACTTTCAACTTTATGAACTCTTCGAGGTTAGTCCTCTTTTTGAACGTTAATTTTAATGGACTTGGTTTTGGCTTCGGCGAGTTTGGGAACGGTTACTTTTAGCATTCCGTCTTTAAACTCGGCTTCGGCTTGGTTATCATCTACGCGTGATGGGAGCGAGATTTGGCGAAAGATTTGGCCGGAGCGGATCTCTTTGCGGTAATAGTTTTTATCTTCCACCTCGGTTTTTCTGTCGCACGAGCCTTTGATTGTAAGTACTCCGTTTTCTACCTCAACACTGACTTTTTTAGGGTCCGCGCCTGCCAGTGGAGTTTCGATGATTACAGCATCCTTGGTTTCGTACATGTCGACCGGAGGAATGAGACCTTGTTTGGATACAGCGAGAGCCGGAGTATCTTTGAAGAAATCATCAAATTGCTCGAATGGCTCGAAGAAAGGTGACCATTTCATGATGTTTGTCATAATCAATATTTTAGTATCTTGTATTTGGTATGTGGTATTTGGCTGTTATTATTGTTTTACTGCCATATACCATATACCTTATACCAAATACTGTGGTTATTATTTATCTTCTTCATAATTAATTTTGTTTACCACGACTTTTGCCGGGCGGAGGACGGTGTCTTTCAGCATCCAGCCGGATTGGATTGTTTTTAAGATTGCGCCTTTGGGTTTATCGGGATCCGATTCTTGGCTGACGGCGTTGTGCAAATTGGGATCGAACTCACCATCTGTATTGATTTTTACGAGACCGATGTTTTGAAACATTTGTTCCCAGAGCGAGTTAACCGCTTTGATGCCAATGAGCCAGTTATCGATTTGTTTTTTTTGCAGTTCGGGAATCTCTGCTGTATCTGGAATGTGATTAAGCGCTGTTTCGAATTGATCTATTGCGGGCAGAATATCCAAGAGCATTTGTTCGTGAGCATATCTGGAGAAATTGATTTTATCTTCTGCGGTTTGGCGCTTAAGATTCTCGTAATCGGCAACCGCGCGCTTCCAGCCGGCAAGATATTCGGGGCATTTGGCGCAATCAGCCACCTCGACCATTTCATGTTCCGCGACCTCATCTTGATGCTGATCTTCCATAGCTTCCACTGCCTCTTCCAATGTCTCATCAACTTTTTCGTTGAGGTTTTGTTCTTCATCTTTATTAGAGTTTTTATCTTTCATAAGTACTTGTTATTCGTTTTTAACGTTTATAACGTTTATAACGAGTTGACGCTGTAATTTAGATAACTACTGAACTCGTTATAAACGTTATGAACGTTATGAACGTCACAATCGTTATAAACGTTATGAACGCTCATCATCGAGTAAGCTTTGCACATGAGTTAAAAGTGAGATTGAATGCCCGTAATCCATGCGCATGGGGCCAAGAATTCCGATAATGTGACCTTGTTTGAGTGAAGTAATAACTAAACCGCACATGGGGCCAAAAGGGCACTCGGAGCCGATTAGGGCTGTTGGTTTTTCGTAGTATTTTTGGCGGAGGGTGAACAGCACTTCATCCAAGCGATCCAGAATATCGCTCATGTTTACAATGCGGTTCCAATCTTTGAATTCATTTTGAGTAAAAAGATGCGAAAGCCCGGTATAAAAACTGTCCATTTCTCCTATGCCGATAACAACTGCGTTTTGTGCCAAATCGGCAGATGATTTTGCCAATTGCTTTACATTGCGCTCGTCGATGTGCGTGGCTTGCGCGGCCTCTTCCAAATCGTTGCGTTCTTTTTTAGAAAGTAAGCGGGGCTTCATTAAATTATCTACATAGAATTGATAACCTTTTTCGGTTGGGATTCTGCCGGATGAGGTGTGCGGTTGGGTAATATATTCTTCACGCTCCAGTGCAGAAAAGTAATTGCGGACAGTTGCGGAGCTGATATTGAGTTTGTAGGTATCAACCAAATACTGAGAACCTATCGGATCACCGGTGTGAATTACTTGCTCTACAACCATGGCGAGCATTTGTTTTAGGTGATCATCTAACATAACTAATCGAACATCGAATTTCGAACTACGAACCACGATTCGAACAAACTCGACAAAATAAGATGTTACTTAGCACTCCTTGTGTTTGAGTGCTAATAATATAGCTTATGATGCGGATGGACGTCAAGAAACGAAAAAACGCTTAATAAAGCGGGATAATTAGCATCTACTAAATAGTTGTCCACATTGATAGCCAGCCATTAGCAGATAGCAGATAGCTGTACGTCGCGATAACTCCCCCAGTGAAAACTGGGGTCTTTTTTTTGCTGTACTGAAATTAATTCAGTAAACCGTTTATTAAGTCCTTGTAACAAAAACCCCCTTTAATAAAGGGGGATATTTTTATCGTTCGGCATTTATTCGGACAACGATAAAAATTGGGGGAATCATTCGCTGAAACTAGTTCAGCGAATCGTTTATTCATATTGCAAAGCTTTGATTGCGTTGTACTTTGCAGCTCGTCTTGCGGGTATGTAGCCGAAGATGATGCCGATGGCGGTGGAGACGCCGAGGCCTAAGAAGACGCCATCCCAGGGTATAGCAAAGATCCAATTATCTGATTCGAAGGCGCGCAGAATTTGAATTCCACTCCAAGATATGGCGATTCCCAATAAGACACCGATCATACCACCGACGATACAGAGTACAACGGCTTCGATGAGGAATTGTGAGAGAATATCGCCTTGTCTGGCGCCAACGGCTTTGCGGAGGCCTATCTCGCGGGTGCGCTCGGTGACTGTAACGAACATTATGTTCATAATGCCGACTCCACCAACGATGAGGGAGATGGCGGCGATTGAAGCAAGGAGAACTTGCAAGATATCCCCTATCATTCCGGCTGCGGCCGCCGTATCCTCTTGGCCGGCTATAAAAAAATCATCTTTTGCTAAATCTCCTTCGGGGTTATCCAAGTTGTGAGTGTCGCGAAGGATAATGCGAATACGCTCTTTGGCTTCGTCGGATGACATGTTTCCAATCTTTAGTGACAGCGAGAAAACGTAATCTTGGTTTAGATCACGCATAAGTGTTGTAACCGGTACGTAGACTCCTTTATCAAGATTGGTAAAAAAACGTGTTCCAGCCCTATCCAACACGCCTATAACCCTGTAATTTTGTTTCTTTATTTTTACTCTTTTGCCAAGCGGGTCTTCTTGCCCAAATAAATCATCAGCGGCGTCTATACCCAAAACAACAACGCGCGCCCCCGTATCAACATCGGATTCTGAGATAAAATTACCTTCTTTTATTGTTGTGTTGTAAACAACAGTTTCATCTTGCGTTACACCGGCTACCCTTGGGGTTATGCTGGCACCCTGATACTCCACTAAAAGATCGGAAAAATAACTTGCGCTTATTGCCTGAATCCAATTCTCGCGTCTTAATCGTTTATAATCATCCAAATCGACAGATTGCTTTTGAGTCATATTGGGCGGGCCGGCACTGTTTCCACTGCCATCACCCGGTCCACTGCGTACAATTATTAAATCCGATCCAAAAGACGCAACTTGCCCCAAAATGTAATTCTCCGCCGCTTGGCCAACCGAAAGCATCAGAATCACCGACATAACTCCAATGATAATCCCAAGCATAGTTAAAGCCGCCCGTCTGCGATTGCGGATTAAGTTTTGCCAACTGATTTGGAAGAGGTCGGAGATTTTCATAAAGCCTTCGTTCATCAAGTTTAAAGTAACAAGTTCATCAGGAGAAGCTTAAGTTACTCGTGATGAACTTTAATCTTGATGAACTTTTTAACATAGTATTAGGTTATTCATTCTTCCTTAGCGCCACTATCGGATCGAGTTTTGAAGCTGTTTTGGCGGGGGCGTAGCCAAAAATAATACCTACGAGTGTTGAGACCACTACACCAAAAATAATACCATTTAAAGAGATTATAAACTCCCAGCCTTCCAAATAACTATTGATGATTCCAATAACAACCCAAGCCGCTGTCATGCCAAGTATAACGCCGCCGATGCCTCCGCCCAAAGTGAGCAATACGGATTCCAATAAAAATTGATTTAGAACTTCTTTGCTTGTTGCACCGATAGCTTTACGTAAGCCGATCTCGTTTACACGCTCGGTAACGCTGACATACATGATATTCATAATGCCAACTCCGCCGACAAGCAACGATATGGCGGCAATGGCGGAGAGTAGAATCTGCAAAACTCCGGTGATGGCGGTTACTATTTCAGCCGCGTCCTCTGCTGTTGATACATAAAAATCATCTTTAGATAAATCTCCCTCGGGGTTATCGATGTTGTGAAGATCTCGCATTAAAACTTCGAGTTGAAACCTTGCTTCCTCGGTTGGGATAGAGGTTTTTATTGATAAAAATTGAAAAGTATCGTAACTGTATTGATCCATCATTGTTGTTGCCGGGATAAAAACCATCTCATCCATATTTTGAAAGAATCGAGTGCCGATTTTTTCCAAAACTCCGATAACTCGATAATTGGTTGTACCAAGCTTAATTCTTTGACCAACGGCATTGCCACGGCCAAATATATTTTCTTCGAGTGTGGAACCGATTACAGCTACGCGCGCTCTGCCATCGAATTGATCATCCGACATATAGATGCCATCTTTCATCTCGTAATCGTTTATCATCAAATCATCGGGCGAAGTGCCTATGACTTGAATATTTTGATTATTACCTTGATATTGCAAAAGATCGGATTTAAAAATATTACCCGAGACACCAACTATCCAAGATTGTCGTTTTAAAGATTTAAAATCATCAAGCGTTAAAACTTGCTCCACAAAAGGCGATGGATTGTTGGTTTGCCCCTCCAGCGTTCCGCTTTCCATAAAAAAGACATCCGAGCCAAAACCCGAAATTTGCGAGAGTATGAATTTTTGCGCAGACTCACCGATTGATAAAGCCAAGATAACCGCGGCAATACCTATAACCATACCTATCATAGTTAAAATAGACCTGTTTAAAGTTCTAAGCAGGCTATCTAATGAACTGTCGAATAGGTCGGAGAGTTTCATGTTAATAGGGAAACGTCTTAACGTCTTAACAGGGTTGCCTGTTTTGTACGTTATGACGTTAAGACTTTAAGACGTTACGACTTTATACGTTAGTCGATCCACTTCTTTTTGAGTGCTTTCTCGAGATCAATGCCCAACAGATCTGCGTTGACGAGCGCCATGCCAACCACATCTGAAAGTTCTTCGGCAATGTGCTCTAAGCTTTCTTTTTTTGGCACGAATTTCTCGGGACGGCTTTTATGCTTGTGAATGAGAACAGCCTGTGCAAATTCACCAACTTCCTCAACTATTTTTATCATCGCGAATTCCTCATCGATTTTTACTTTGTACTTTTTCTCGTACGCTTTCGCGTGTTTCATTACTTTGGATTGGATTTCTTTGAAGTGCATAGACTTTAGGTACATGGTCCTTAGTACATGGTCCTGGCTTTGATCGGAGCCAGGACTATGTACCCAGGACCTAGGACGTTATAAGTTTATTTAAGTAATTCTTTTTCATTTTTGGCGATGCGCCGGTTGGCTACAGCTTGATCGGAAACAATTTTACCATCGAGTAAACGAATCTCGCGTTCGGCGTGCTCGGCTGTGTAACGCTCGTGGGTAACCAAGATGATGGTGACGCATTGCTCGAGGTTTAGATCTTGGAGTAATTGCATAACCTGCATGCCGGATTTGGAATCCAAATTACCTGTAGGCTCATCGGCAAAGATAACGGATGGCTTGCGGATTAGCGCGCGAGCAATGGCTACACGTTGGCGTTCGCCGCCGGATAATTGATTGGATAGGTTTTCTACTCTGTGGCCAAGGCCAACCGCATTAATGGCTTCCATAGCCATTGCATCTCTGTCTTTGTGCGGAACATTGGAATACAAAAGCGGTAGTTTAACGTTTTCAAGAACCGATGCTTTGGAGAGCAGGTTGAAGGATTGGAAGACGAATCCGATTTTTTCGCCACGAAGTTGAGCTTTCTCGTCATCGGAAAACTCGCTGATATCTGTGCCTTCGAACTTGTAGATGCCGGATGTTGCGGAATCGAGCATGCCGATTATGTGCATCAAGGTCGATTTACCGGAACCGGAGGGTCCCATGATGGCCAAAAATTGACCTTTCGGAACCTGAAAAGACACGTCGTGCAAGACTTTTGTAACAATCTCATCGTTCTCGTATTGCTTATTCAAGCTCTCGATTTCGATGACGGTGTCCGTAAGGCAACCTTTGACTGTGCTGTTGGTCTTTGTAGGCATAACCCTTTAAGTACATGGTCCTGGGTACATGGTCCTGGCTTCGATCAGCGCCAGGACTTAGGACGATGTACCTAGGACGTAAAATTACTTTGTTATTTCTCTCAGTATCACCATGTCACCTTTACTCACTCCTTCTACAACCTGGACACGACCTTCGTCTCCTTTGGTGCCGAGGACTATTGTGCGTTCTACCGGTTGATCGTTAACAAGTACGCGGATGGTTTTTACACCTGTTTCAGCATCGGTTCTGATGGCGCGCAGAGGGATGATGATTGCATTGGGGACTTTTTCGGTGGTGATGGTTACGTTGGCTGTCATTCCGGGTTTGATCTCCATGCCGCGTTGGTCGATTTGAACGCGAACATCATAATAGATTGCATCTTGGATTGCGGTTTGGTCGGGGTTCTCGGCAGTGACCGTGCCTTCGAATTCTATTTCATCGCCATAAGCATCAAGTGTTATAAGTGCAGTTTGTGCAACTTTAACTTTGGTGATATCTGCCTCGGGCACCTGGGCTTCGATATCATATTTTTCTGTGCCAATCATCTTAACTTGCGCCGTGTTGGCAACAACTTGCTCGCCAATGTCTGAGACAACATCTGTGATTGTGCCGTCGACCGGTGCGATGACTTGAGCTTTTTTCAGATTGGCGGCAGCTTGATCTAAGGCGACTTTAGCATCCTGAACTTGCGCGCGGAGGCCGGCTAAATCGACTGCACGGGGATCGGATTTTTTGAGTGCCAGTGTTGCTTTTGCGGCATCGAGCGCGGCTTTTTGGATAGCAACCGATGAAGATGCTGTAGAAATTTTAAGATCTATGTTAGTTAATGCGATATCATAGGCAACTTGAGCCGTGCGATAGGCATCTTCGAGCCTGGTTTGTTCGGATGTTTTGGAAAGAGTTGCATTTAAAACTGTTTGCCTGGCTGTGTTTACGGTTGTTTTTTGCCCGGTTACTGCAGAATAATCGGCAGTTATTACATTTTTCTTGGCTTCTAATTGGGTTTGATTAAAGTATGTTGATGTTATGGTATTTGATAGAACGGTTTGTACATCGAGGAGATATTGCTGAACGTCATTGATGGCAATTAAAAGCACGTCCGCCGCAGCGATTACATCAGCTTGAGATGAATCGGAAGTAATTGCGTTGACCAATTCCTCGGCTGTTTTTTTGGATGCTTTGGCAATTTGGTAACTTTGCTCTGATTGTTGTTTGGAGCCATCCGATAATATTCCCAAATATTTCTCGTATAGCTGATTGGTTGCCGTATCATCCACGCCCGAGACTGTGTCACCGTCTATTAAAGCTGTTTGCAGTGGCCCAAGCGCACCCAAAAGAGACGCACGCGAAGACTCGATAGCGTTTACCAATGCTTGATCGGAAATCGGCGATGCATTATCGAGATTGTTTTTAGCGGTTTCCAAAGCTATTTTGGCATTTTTAAGATCGTTATCTACTTGTATCTTGGTATTTTCCAGATCGGATAAGGCTTTGTCGTATGATGCTTGCGCTTGGTCGACTCCGGATTGCGCCACTTGGATAGATTCATCAGTTTCCCCGGCTAAGCGCTGGTTTAAGCTTGCTGAAGCGATTGCATAAGCAGCCTCGGCACGGCGATAAGCAAAATTTAAATCATCTCCCTCCAGCTTGGCGAGAACATCACCTTTTTTTACATCATCACCGATTTTAACCAGGATTTGCTCCAGAGTTCCATTGGTTTCGAAAGCCAAATCAATACGGGCCGCGGGTTTTATTTCTCCGGTGACTTCCACACTTTGAACCAGGTCGCGCTGTTCTGCCTCGAATAATTCGTATTCGATGATTCCGGCGTTTTTAGAGCTTTGGTAATACCAGCCGGCCGCCAGTAATAACAAAATTAAAATCACCCAATAACGTTTCTTTTTAAGAAATCGGAATCGGGATCGTTTAGATGCAGGTGCTGTTTGCGCTTGTGTGGCTGTTGTATCTACCATATTTATTTATTGTTGATGATGTTGTCCAACTGCTCGGTCATATGCTTTAACATAACTTTAGCTTTGCTCATTGGAATTAGTGCAATAGCATCTTGATGACTGACAACGGCTACGAACTGATCGCCTTTTTTTAAATTATAAATTTTCCTAATTTCTTTAGGGATAACAACTTGGCCGCGCTCTCCCATGGTTGTGGAGCCAATAAACATTGGGCAAGTTGGGTGTTCATCTTTTTTAGTCATACATTCATTAGCTGATGGCAGTTTGATTAGCTAGAAGCTAGAAGCTAGAGGCTAGAGGCTTTGTGTTAAGTATGATTTTACATACAAAGCTTTTTTTACGCAAGGTTACGCACCAAATCATTAAATTGATCTCCGCGGTCGAACTCGTTTTTGAACATACCAAAGCTGGAGCAAGCCGGAGAAAGTAGAACTACATCCCCTTTCTTGGCTATCTTGAGGCAATTATCTAAAGCCGACTTGAGAGAAGTATTTTTAGTAAACTTAATCCCCTGCTTTTTCATAGCCGTTGTAAACCTCTTAAACGCCGTCCCATCCAAAACCTGCACATTAACGTGGGACGATTGGGACCCTCCTTCGCCTGTGCTTCGGTGGGCACGCGTGCGACGTGCGACGAAAGTCATTAAGTCCTCATAAGGAAGATCCTTCTCAGCGCCTCCACAAATCCAATGTAGAGCTTGACCATTTTTTGCAAACCTTTCGATAGCTGCCGTGGCCGCATCCGGAGTTGTAGAAGTTGTGTCGTTGACGAAGGTGATGCCGTTTTTTACGGCGATTATTTCTTGGCGGTAAGGCATGCCGGTAAATTTTTTTAGGGATTCGCGGATGCCGGTTAAAGTTGCGCCCGCAACTTTTGCGGAAACCACAGCAGCGAGTGCGTTTTTGATGTTGTGAGCTCCGGCCAGACCGATATCTTTTATGTCTAAAATCTCAACTAGTTTTTTACAGTCTTGCAACATCAATTTATCTTTTGATACCCAAGCGACTGATTTTGACTTCTTCTTTTCTGAAAAACCTTTGATGATACTTGGAGCTTCACTGACGTATGCCGAGACAAGTTCGTCATCTAAGTTTGGAATGAAAATATCACTCGGTTTTTGATGGCGCATGATTTGAGCCTTAGCTTCAGCGTAATCCTCCATGCCATCATAAGTGTTTAAGTGATCGCGCATCACGTTTGTCCAAACTGCGATATTAGGCGAGATGCCAACTTCTCCGCAGGTTTCCAATAGCCAGCTGGAGAGTTCGATAACGGCGATATCTGATTTTTTGAGTTTCGAAAGGAACGTCAGCGGCGAAACTGTGATGTTTCCGCCGATGTAAGCTTTTTTACCCGATCGTTTAAGCATATCGCCTATCCAAGCTGTTGTGGTGGATTTTCCGCGCGTGCCGGTGATGCCGATTGTGAGGCAAGGGCATTTTTCGAAAAAGATGGTGATGTCGTTAACGATTAGTTTGCCGAGCTTTTTTGCGCGGAGATACATCGGATCGTTTCGGCGCACACCGGGGTTTTTAGCGATAATATCTGCCCAGTCAATATCTTTTAGATTCAGACCTCCAAGATGGAACTTAACATTTTTATATTTCTTAAGCTGTGCGACGTTGTCTTTAACTTCTTTTAAAGGCAGTGCATCCGTAACTATCACATCATCCCCTCTTTTAGCAAAATAAAGAGCCGCCGAAACTCCGCTTCCGGTTGCATATCGGCCAAGGCCGAGGATGAGGACTTTTTGCTTGTCTTGAACCATGATTCGTAGGATTAAGGGATTAACTTGATTATTATTTTTATTGTCTGAACCTTGATTAAACATGATTCACGCTTGAATTTTCTTGATTACTTATAGATTTATTTAACCAATTTGTAGGGATAATTCTTGCGTGACCCTCGCAGTCGAAGGACGTAGTGGGGTGGTTATCCGTGCTGTAGCCTTGGCGCGGGCGATCACAAGGATGCGCCCCTACAATAGGTTAATCGGCACCAATAGTAATCATGGTTAATTTGTTTGTAAATCGGTTCGCAAATCAAGGTTCAAACAGTTAGTTAATCAAGGTTCAGATAATGGGTTAATTACCGTTTCGACAAATCGTACCTAATATCCTCAATCCTTCGTAGATGCGATTTTGATTGATCGAACTTTGCGCGCAGGCCTCCGGTTAGCTCGAGAACGGCTAGGTATTCTACGATTTGTGACGCAACGGCGTAGGCACGATCCACGGTTCCCGCATCGCCCTCGGTAGCCGAGAGAACAGACATGCGCGCCATCTCGCCTGCTGCATCGGCTAAGCCTCCGTAGATTGCGTCGGGATAGTTTTTTAGAGCTGGAGGATATTTGAGAGATCCGGTGATGAATGAGTTGAAGATGTAGGCTTCGGCGTATTCTTCCATGGCCGCGCGCCAAACTCCGTCGTTTTGCAATAGAGTTTGTTTGCTGACGATTTTTAAGCCGGTTTTTAATAAAGCATCAGCTTGTTTAAGGCGTGACGCGGACTCGGCTTTATCTTGGCGTTGGAGCGCAAAAATTGCGCGTTTGGATAAACGTAAAAGCTCGCCGGCAATCCCCGCGAGCTGTGCTCGATCTTTATCGATTGCGAGCTTCAACTTGTCGATATCTTGCCAGGCCTTTTCTTTCATAATAGGTTCCTTCATATACGTATTCTATGTGACGCGCTACAGATTCCCAAGAGAATAAGCGCTTAATTATTTCTTTACCTCGTGCACCGCGCATGTTGGCTGTTTCGGGGTCGTCTATTACCCATTGCATGGCGGCTGATAGCATTTCTATGTCGCCAACAGGGATAGCAATCCCCGAGTGGTCGATGAGTTCCAAATTGGCGGGTATATCGCTCATGATAACGACTTTCCCGTTGCTCATCGCTTCTAATATAGAGACCGATAAACCTTCACTGCGTGATGGATGAACCATTGCCCGGCAGTTGCCTACGAGTGACCGCAGAGTTGGCCCGCTGATGTGGCCGGTGAAAATTATACGCGGGTCATCTTTAGCGAGAATCTTTAGATCTTCAAGATAATCCACATCATCAAAAGATGCAGAGCCGGCTATTACCAATTTATCTGTTGTTTTTAGTTGTTTGAAAGCACGGATACTATCATCCTGCGCTTTATGCGCAACTATGCGAGCCAGGTGGATGAAGTATTTACCTTTTTTAAGATGAAATTGCTTAAGCTCTTTTACGCCCGATATTTTTTTAGGAATCTCGACACCGTTTGGTACATAGTCCACCTCTTTTTTAGGAAATAAAAGACTACAAAGAATTTGCAGTTCGTGTGATACGGTTATGGTTGCGTGCGGGATGGCAACAGTGGCCCATTCGGCAAACATCAGATATAATTTTGCGAACCCGCCCCATTTCTCGTGGAATTGATCACGACTGTGGAAAGTTGAGATTACACGAGTTGAACGTTTAAAGACCCGCGGGATCCAACACAGTGTAGAGGGGCCGATTCCATGATAATGCCAGATATCGTAATCCATGGTAAGCGCATGTAAACTTGCCAAAAGTACATGAGTTATGGTATCTAAATGTTTGGTTTTGAGTGACGGTAAAGTAACAATTTTAATTCCTTTGTGCTTTTTCTTCTGTTTGGGATTGGCATATTTACGAACATAAACGGTTACCTCATGTCCCCTATCACAAAGATGACGCGAGAGGTTCTCTACATGCGTTTCTATGCCTCCACCAACAGGGTAAAGGGTTGGGAGCCCCTTGGCTCCGATCATCGCAATTCGCATCTTGATCAATTTAACTGTTTGTGATACTATTGTACCGCAATTGCTAAAGAATAACCAATAACCAAGTTCCAATCACCAATAAATAACCAAAATAACAATCTCCAATTAACAATTGGTTATTTAAAAATTATGGTTATTGATGATTTATTGATTATTGTTTTGTTGGTAATTGGTGATTACAGCACGCGCGAGTAGCTCAGTGGTAGAGCAGTGGCCTTTTAAGCCAATGGTCGTGGGTTCGATCCCCACCTCGCGCACCATCCCCCTTCGCATAAAGCTTTGGGGGATTTTAGTTTGCACAGAATTTTACTTGATAACCTTTTAAGCCCCCAGCAGCTTCAGCGGAGGGGGGTAAGCCAATGGTCGTGGGTTCGATCCCCACCTCGCGCACCATCCCCCTTCGCATAAAGCTTTGGGGGATTTTAGTTTGCATAGAATTTTATTTGATAACCTTTCAAGCCCCCAGCAGCTTCAGCGGAGGGGGGTAAGCCAATGGTCGTGGGTTCTCCGCCAAAGGCGGAAGAAGATCCCCACCTCGCGCACCATTCGACTCGCTTCGCTCGCTCATGACTTCGCCGTTAGATACATGTATCTGATAAGAAGCCTATGAGTGAAGGGAGGCGGATGTCCTGAGCGGAGTCGAGGGGCAAATAGCTCAAAAGACTCAGCTGCGGACAACCGCATTATAAATCGTCTTAGTAATAGGGCGATTTTTATTTTTTAGATAGTTATGATGATTCACGTGGCTCAGATGAAATTAACTTCCGTTTGAAATGGCACCCTCTCTATGATTGACATATTCCAATATTATTGTTTAACTCACTGTTAAGAGGAGAAAAAGTAATGGATTGTACTTTGACAAATGCAACCGCACTAGAGATTAAAGCAGTTATTGAAATGTTTATGGAAGATGCGAGTTTAACATCTCTCATTGAGGTATATACAGAAGACGAAGATACAAATACTCTCAAACTTAGTTTTTCTGATACACAAAAATCAAACCTGCCTATTGTAATAAAAATGTTAGAAGCGTCTTTAAAGCAGGATGAATTGTATACGCTTAAATTTTCAAGTGAACGCAAGTGTACTGGTTCAGGTGTAATATCAAGCGAATCTAATGGCATGGTAACAACAATAGAAGACGGCGAATACGATTGGCGTGTAGAACAAAAACGATTGGTTCAAGAAGTTATCAATTCATTTCCTTCTGATATGAAGCAAGGAGAAGTTGCAAAAAAACTCGGTATTCATTACGGCCAGTTGTCAGCAATAAAAAACGGTCATCAAAAATTAAGTGAAACTACTATTAAAAAGATCATTCGTAATACAGCTTCACCTGCTCTAGCTGAGAATCTGCGCATACACTTACAAAAAATACGCGCTAAGCGTTTGTCGATTAAACCAAAAGAACAAAAGCGGGCACTAGCGGAGTTGCGTAGACATTTACCAAGGACAACAAGTATAGCTATGGTGACAAAGCTTCAAACCCATACCTCTTACATTTCTGGTTTAATTAATGGCAAAATCGCACTTTCAGAGAATTTTGCTGAAAGGATTATTGATACCTACGACCTAGATGTTAATAATCCGGATGTAGCTACTCTACTGCGGGAGTCTGCGAGGCTTAACAGAGCCGGCTAATAGCACTCGACTTGAAACGAGTGTTTTTTTTAATCCAAATCCTCCGGCAAGTATCTCTCAATGATTGATGCGAACTCCTCTCCGTCATCAGTTTTGATGAGGCGGTTTAGTTCGTAGCCGAGGTGTTTGCATTTTTCGGGGTCTTTGCGCAGGCGGCGGACCTCGGTGTAGAGATCTTCGAAGAAATTATTGCGTTCTTTGACTTCTATGATGGTATCCAGCAGGTGGCGGGTGTTTTTTTCTTGGTGTGTGCTTGGGATAGGAACAAGGATTGTTGGCTTACAGAGGGTTGCGAGGTCTGTTATACCGCCCATGCCGGCGCGGGATATGACGATGTCTGCGGAGATGTAGGCTTTAAGGAGTTCGTCGCGATCCAAGAATTCGTATCTTTTATAACCTGTTCGTTCATTGGGGTTTGAGCTTCTGCCTTTACCGGTGATGTGAAGTATTTGAACTTTTTTGAGCCATTTATCTAAATTTGCTTCTATAACTTGATTTAATGCGCGTGCGCCGGTGCCGCCGCCGATAACCAGCACTAAAGGTTCACCGTTTTTAAAACCAAAATGCTCTCGAGAGAGTTTTTTATCGGGCCAATCCATTGTAGCGAACCTGTTTGGCGTGGCAATGTGTTGCTCGTTTTTACATTTGCGAAACTTTTTATAATGATAAACAAAGGTTGTTGTTATTGCTTTGCAGTATTTTTGTACCGCCAGGTTAGACCAACCAGGTGTAAAATCCAGCTGGTGAATAATGCAAGGAATCCCTCTTTTTGAAGCGACTTTAATTACCGGGACCTGAGTAAAGCCGCCAGCGCCAATAACAATATCGGGTTTGTATTTATCGAGCAGAGCTGAGGCTTCTTTTTTAGCCCGCGAATAATCCAAAGGCCAGGTAAATAGCTTTAATGTTAAATAGCGAGGGATTTTTGCGGTTGTGATAGACGCGAATGGGATACCGCGTGCTTCGACGGGAGCTTTTTCGGGGCCTTCTTTTGTGCCTATCCAAATGAATTTATCTTTTGGATTTTTTTTGGACCAAAAATCGTGCAATGCCAAAAGCGGGGCTGTTGGGCCCATTGTTCCGCCCCCTACCAGTGCTATCGTCCTTGCCATAGATTTGTTCCTTTGCTTATTGATGCCATAATACCACACGCTATGGCGAGCGCAACAAAAGCCGAGCTTCCATAGCTAAAAAACGGTAAAGTAACGCCGGTAATTGGCACCAGCCCAAGCATGGAGGCGATGTTTAGTGCACTTTGGATGCTTATCCAGGCGCCAATGCCGACAGCCAGGAATTGACCAAAAGGATCTTTGGCTTTCCTTGCAATATCGAAACAACGATAGATGAAAAAGCCCAGCAGTAATAGAATTAAACCGGTTATAAAAAAGCCCAGCTCCTCGGCTATGACAGCAAAGATGGAATCACCGGCTACTTCGGGGAGATACAGGTATTTTTGGCGCGAGTGGCCATAGCCCAAACCCCAAAATCCTCCCGAGCCGATAGCCAAAAAAGCTTGAGTTATGTGATAACCGTTGCCCTGTGGATCGAGCTCGGGATGTAAAAAAGTTGTAACACGTTGAGCGCGATAATCCGTGGTGCTTATTAGAATCCAAAATAATGCTGCGCCGGCACCGCCAATACCAAAGAAGTAAACAAGCGGCGCGCCCGAGATAAAGTATGCGGTTAGCGCGGAGCCGGCTATAACAACCATAGAGCCCGTGTTTGGTTGCATAATAAGAAGTGTCATGATTACACCCAGAGCGATTAAAAACGGTATTAATCCTTTTTCCAATGTGTGAGCTTCTTTATTTTCTATGCGCTTTTCGAGCCAAGCGGCGACGTATATTAAAAAGCCGATTTTAACAAATTCAGAGGGTTGAAAAGAAAATAAACCAAAATCAACCCAACGGCCGGAACCGCCAAAGCGCATTCCAATGCCGGGTACGTACACAAGTAATAGCAGTACAATGGATAAAATCAGTGCGGCAGGTGCGAATTTTACATATTTGCGATAATCTATTTTTGCAAAAATAACAAATAGGATAAACCCGGGAATCAATCCGTAGGTAATTTGGTGTGTAAAGAAATACAAAACATCATCGAACTTTTGGTATCCAACCGGGCCGCTGGCAGAGAGAAGCATCAGTAAACCCAAAGCAACCAAGACAATTAAGCTATATAAAAATCCGCGATCTATTGTGCCCCGGTTTTCGCGCATAGTTTATCTATCAATCAGATTTATGAGTACGCCGATAACAGCGAAGATGAATGATACAATCCAAAATCGCATAACGATTTTGGGCTCGCCCCAACCTATTGCCTCGAAATGATGGTGAAGCGGTGAACTTTGAAAAACTTTTTTACCTTTACGGATTTTTTTTGATGCCATCTGAATAATTACCGAACCGGACTCAACCACAAACGGAATTCCAATAATTGGTAAAAGCAGAGGTTGATTGGTAAGCATGGCAATTATGCCCAAGGCCGTACCTAAAGCCATAGCGCCTGTGTCGCCCATAAAAAAGGCTGCGGGGGTAATGTTGTGCCAAAGGAATGCGAGTAATGCTCCGATAATTGCGGCGCAAAGTGCGGCAAGATCGAGCCGGCCTTGCATGAAGGCAATTGCTCCGTAAGCGCCAAAAGCCGCCATTAGAGTCCCGCCGGCCAAACCGTCTAATCCATCTGTAAGGTTTACCGAATGTTGAGTTGCTACAATAATAAAAATAAAGACAGGAATGTAAAACCAAGAAAGCTCCAAGTTGCCATCAAAAGGAATGTGAATAGAGCTCCAGTCGAGTTTTGAGTAAAACCACCAAGCGCAGATTGCGGCAATTGAAGTGTATGCAAGTAAACGATGGCGAACGCGAAGACCTCCGCCTTTGGGACCAATTTTTTTAATGTTAAGATAATCATCCAAAAGACCAATTAAGGCGGCTGCAATCATGGCGCCAAAGGGTACGAAAGTTTGACTGCGGGAAAGGATGTTCCAAGAGCACCAAGGTTCCACATTCCAAAAAGCGCAGATTAACCATATGAACCCAACCACCAAAAGAACCGATCCCCAAATCACGATTCCGCCCATGGTTGGAGTACCGCTTTTGGCGGCATGCATTTTTGACATGATGGGCGCGGATTTTTCATCGCGAATATTTTTGCCCATCTTATATTTGCGTAATAATTTGACAACAGTTGGAGTGCTGATAAAAGCAACCAAAAAACACGCGAATGCAAGAACTATGATGCGTACCACTTCCCAGGAGATGTTATCCATATTTAGCTTTTAGCGGATAGCTGATATCGCCATAGGCGATCAAGGGCTGATAGCAGAAACGGATTCATAATTTAGCTATTCGCTATTAGCTATCGGCTATCAGCTATTATCAGATGTTTATTTTTATTAGATGAAAGAGTTGGATTATCCAAATTATTGTGGTTGTGAAAGCCAAAGAGAGTAAGCCGGTACCGGCTAAACTATCTTGACGAAAAAATAAGTACCCAACTGCAATTGTACCAGAAATAAGCAAAACAGGCACGAGTATTATTGGAATAATCCAAATTACCGGCAATACTTGGTCGATACCCAAATATACGGTGTAATGCGTTACCACATAGCCGGATGGAAGCGACAAACTAAAAAGCCGAATAGCCGAATATACCGACGCTCCAATAATTGTCGAAAGCGTTACAACAGCACCCCACCTCATAAGGGGGTTATCCCAAGCAATGCGGGTATTAAAACGCCACTCCTCCAGCCTCATACTAAGATACGGCGCGTACCTCTTTTATTTGGGGTAATTTTTCCATGAGGGTAGCTTCGATTCCGCCTTTTAGCGTAATCTCAGCCATTGGGCAACCTACACAGGCGCCATGCAAGCGAACCTCTACGATGCCTGATTCTTGATTTGCACTCACTAATTCCACGTTTCCACCGTGTAAAATTAGTGGCTCGCGAACTTCGTCTAAAATTTGCTCAACTTGGCTATAAAATTGTTCTTTTGGGTTATTCATCATAAATAACTATATCCTCCACAACTCGGCTTGACAAGCCCCTGATTTTCGCCTAGTATAGGGCAACAATATTAGGTAAAAGTCATAACGTCATAAAGTCATAACGTAAGCGTCTAAGTAGGCTACGTTATGACGTCAAGAACGTTAAGACGTTACGACAATCATTTTTAATTTGTAAATAAGTTATGGCTCATATTAAAGCTGGCGGATCTACAAAGCTAGGCCGCGATTCACAAGGACAGCGCCTTGGAACCAAAAAATACGCTGGTGAGAGAGTAAAAACTGGCAACATCATCGTCCGTCAGCGCGGAAGCAAAATCCGAGCTGGGATTAATGTTCGCATGGGCAAAGACGATACATTGTACGCGGTTGCCAATGGAATTGTTAAATTTACCAAAAAACATTTAACTACATTCGACGGCAACCTTAAATGGACAAAGTTCGCGAATGTAATGCCACTCGAAACCACAAAATAGCAAAAACGAGCGAAAGCTCGTTTTTTAGTTTATCAAGATTAAAGTAACAAGTTCATCAAGAGTAACTTAAGCTGCTCGTGATGAACTTTGGACTTGATGAATTTGTTACTATTCTATCTTTCAATTTCTTTGAGATCCTTGCGTATTTCAACCGGATAATTAAAATCTACTTTTTCAGTTTCAATTACAACTTCAAATTCAGCTTCATCTGTCTCTTTAGTGTATTGCCAAGACCCTTCAGGATAATTTTTAAAACCCTCTTTTTTCACTGCATATACATAACCTCGATCTTGACAGATAAATTTTCCGTCGGGTGCAGTGTGAATTACCAGTTTAAATGGATTGTCTTCATTGATAATGTAAGGATATCCAAGATCAACATCAATATTTGAATACAAGGATCTCATAATCGAAACCATAGCCTTATCTGACGCGAAAAGAATATTTCGATCTGATCTTAATCTATTACCGGGTATTTGGTTTATTGACCCATGTAATAACAGACCTTGCTTTTCAACAAGATATTCGAGAAAATCCTCTGTTCGGATTCCTTTTTCCTTTAATTCTCGAAGTTGATCAAGTGAAATCCACACCACATCATCCTCACCTTCGCTGGTTTTTTCTTGAAAAAATTTCTGCATCAAAGTTTCTTTTTCATTTGATATTTCACTGTTTTTTTCGAAGTTCATATAGTAAGAAATTACCCGTAATCTCTGAATTAATAGCAAAGGCTCGTTTTTTAGTTCATCAAGATAAAAGTAACAAGTTCATCAAGAGTTACTTAAGCTACTCTTGATGAACTTTAATCTTGATGAACTTTAATCTATTTGAGCGCAGCTTTAATAAACCCTACAAAAAGCGGATGTGGTTTGAATGGTCTGGATAAGAACTCGGGGTGGAATTGGGCGGCTATAAAGAATGGATGGTTTTTCCATTCTACGATTTCGACCAGTTTGTCGTTTGGGGATGCTCCTGATGCGATTAAGCCGGCGCCTTCGAGTTCTTTGCGATATTTGGGGTTAAACTCGTAGCGGTGGCGGTGGCGCTCGACTATTATTTCGTTGCCATAAAGTTTACGCGCCAGGGTTCCATCTTTTAATACGCAGGGATAATCTCCCAAACGCATCGTACCGCCGTAATTTGTATTGATCATCTTTTCTTCTTGCTCGTTCATGAGGTGGATAACAGGGTGTTTTGTATCGGGGCTTATCTCGGTTGTGGAAGCGTCTTTGTAGCCCAAGACATTGCGCGCGGCTTCGATGGCGGCCATTTGCATACCGTAACATAAACCCAGATATGGGACTTTCTTTTCGCGGGCGTATTTAACCGCCAAAAGTTTGCCCTCGACTCCCCTGTTTCCAAATCCTCCGGGGATTAGGATACCGTCTATACCTTTGAAAAACTTATTGACGTTTTTGGGATTCTTCTCCAGCTCTTCTGAGTTGATCCAAACCAGCTCGGGCTTGGCTCCCAAATCCCATGCTGCGTGCTTTAAAGCCTCGAGGACGCAAAGATAGACATCACCCAATACAAAATCACCGGTAGAGAAATATTTTCCCACTACGCCGATTTTAACGTGCTTGCCATCTTTATCTATCTTTTTGGCAAATTCGCCCCATTTGGATTTGGCGGGGCATTTTACGCCAAGGCCAAGTTTGTTCAGAATGTTTTGCGCAACTTTTTGCTTTTTATAATCGGTTGGAACTTTGTAGATAGAATCGACATCCGGTGCGGCTACCACATCTTCGGGGTTTAAGCCGCAATTGCGGCTGAGTTTGGCTTTGCGGACATCGTCGATGGCGTGAGTGGAACGGGCGACGATTAGATCGGGGAACATGCCGGATTCGTTTAAAAGTTTGATTGCGTATTGAGTAGGCTTGGTTTTCATCTCGCCGAGCGTGGCCGGTACGGGCATGTAGGATACAAGAACAGTGAGTACGTCTTTGGGATGATCGCGTTTCATCATACGAGCAGCCTCCAAGAAAAGTACATTTTGATACTCGCCTAAAGTTCCGCCAATTTCCACCATTGTTATATCCGCATCACTGGCCTCTTGAGCCGCACGAATGCGTGAGATGATTTCGAGCGGGATGTGAGGCACAGCCTCAACAGTTTTACCGCCGTAACCCAGTGAGCGCTCGCGCTCGATGACGGATTTATAAACCGTGCCGGTTGTCATGTAGTTTACGCGCGGAATATCTTGATTTAAAAATCTTTCATAGTTGCCGATATCTTGATCGGTTTCCATGCCGTCTTTAGTTACAAAAACCTCACCATGTTCGGTGGGGTTCATAGTCCCCGCATCTACGTTGATGTAGGGATCTATTTTCATTGCTGTGACATTGATTCCGCACTCTTTAAGGAGGGTGCCAATAGAGGCTGTAACTACGCCTTTACCAACTCCGCTCATGACTCCGCCGACAACAAAGATGGTCATGCGGCGTTTTTGTCGCGCTGTACGCGATTTCGATGTTTTTTGTGGTTTTCCCATACGGGACTAAATTATACTATTTGATTTGATGAATGACAAATGATTAAGGATGAATAAAAAAAAACGGATCGAACAATCCGTTTGTTGAGGTGTTATTTTTTACCAAGGAATGCAGGCCAACCTTGCCACTCGGATTGGTAGAATACGCTAGGAGATGACGGTAGACGTGGATCTTTTTTATATCGTTTTCCGTATACCTTACATGTTCTTATTCCAATATTTTGTGCTGCTATTGAAGCTTCAGCACAGGTTTCGTAATAATTAGTTCCTAGAAAAAAACGCCAGCCTTGCCATTCGGATTTGTAGACTCTATCTGGGCTTGATGGTAAGCGGGGATCTTCTTTGTAGCGTTTTATGTATTCTTTTGACATCCCAATCCCCAACTTTTGTGTTGCTGACGAAGCTTCTTCCAAGGTTTCATAGAAACCGGTTCCTAAAAAAGAACGCCAGCCTTGCCAGTCGGATTTGTAGAATAGTTGTGGATTAGATGGCAGCCGTGGATCTTTTTTGTAGAGCGTACAGTATTCATCCTTCGCTATAAATCTTAAATTCCGCGCAGCAACAGAGGCTTCTGCATATGTGGGATAGAAGACTTTAGCCTCCTCTCCCAGGAATGCTGGCCAGCCACGCCAATCGGTTTTATAGGTCTTCGCTGGATTTGATGGTAAGCGAGGATCTTCTTTGTAACGTTTTATGTACTCTAGGCTGGTTTTGATTCTCAATTTCAACACGGCAACCGTGGCTTCTGCTTCGGTGGGGTAGAAATCTCTGACCTCCTCCCCTAGGAATGCTGTCCAGCCTTGCCATTCGGTTTTATAAAACCCATTTGGATTTGATGGTAAGCGAGGATCTTCTTTGTAACGTTTTTTGTATTCATCACGCGATTCGATCCCCAAATTCTGTGATGCTGCTGATGCTTCTATGCAAGTTGAGTAGAAGGGAATTTGTACTCTCTGTAGGACCTGCAGGATATCAACCGCTTCTTCGGTGATAGAAAAATCGAAACCAAATCCCTTGACGTATAGTGGGTTTTGTTCGAGTTCTCCCAGTTCGGATTCGACGGACTTGATTCGATCCAACATTTGCTTAACGTATTCCAAACGATCGACGTTGGCTACGAAATCTAGGACTGTAACCTTCTTTTTGCCTGGAGATCTGCGCAACCCTCGCCCCAATTGCTGGAGGAAGATTGTGAGCGAGTCGGTAGATCTGAGGAAAACGACCAGGTCTGCATCCGGGATATCGATTCCCTCGTTGAATTTATCGACTGTTAGCAAGTAGAAAGTTTTCCCATCGCGAAAATCTTTTAGGATCTCTGCGTTTTTAGATGGGCTTTGCAACGAGTGGAAGGGTTCTGCGTTAGGCAGGTATTTGGCAAATTCTTCTGCATGCAAGATGCTTTCGCAAAAGATAATGCCTTGCCCGGGGTGCGTAATTATCGCTTTGGCGATTTCTTGGTCACGTTTTTCGATGAAGATGGTTTCGTTGAGCTGTTTCTTGCTTATGCGTTTCCCCTCTTCCATTACTTCTTGAAAGATTCGCCTTAGCATTAAGTTGGACAGTGATCCAACAGTCATGAGCTTATAAGTGATGGGGGTTACATAGCCTTGAACTATTGCCTCTTCCAAAGTGAGAGGATCAATTTCATCTCCAAAGATTTCACGAATTTCACGTCCATCCATTCTATCCGGTGTAGCTGTCATGCCGAGGAGATATTTTGGCGTGAAGTATTCGATTACGTCGCGGAATGTATCGGCTTGGCTGTGGTGGCTTTCATCCACAATCACGAGATCAAATTCATCGTGAAAAAATGCTTCTTTCCAGGTTCGCATGGTTTGGAAAGAGGCGAAGATGATGTCGCCAACTTCTTTTTCATTGCCGGCAAAAACTGCGAGATTGACGCTATCGCCGAACACTCTGCCGTATTCCAATTTCGCTTGATTCAGGATGTCGTTATTGTGGCAGAGAAAAAGTACCTTAGTTCCGTTTCCCATCAGCTCTTTAGCAATGAATGCGCTCGTGATGGTTTTTCCGGTTCCGGAGGCCATCACCATCAGAGCTTTGCCATGATTACGCAGGCTCTCGAGAATTTTCGTGATACGAACTTGTTGATAGCTGTATGGGCTAACAGTGCCCGTGACTTTTCTAGCTGTGGCACTGGCCATTTTTGTTTCTCCTTTGTTTAGGTAAAATTGTCGAAGAACCTACTTATTTAAGCAGAAATCTAGGTAATTGTCAATAATATAGGGAAACAAAAAAATCGGTGAGAGGCCGATATGTGAGATGTTAGAGAGTGACGATTACATGACCGGTGGTTGCACGCCCCCCGCCCGGTACTGTCTCGCGCTCCATGGTAAAACGCATTCGCTGAACTGCAAGCGACGCCATGGCGCTGTCCGTAGGAAAGAGTTTGCTGGCGATGGCACTCAAAATGGACATGTCGTGAAACTCGGTTCGAGCTCCATCTGAGTGAAAGTTTGCTGGAAGGTTGATATTTTTTTTGACGACGATCACAAACTTGTTTTTTAGTGGCGATGCAATCGCGTAATGCGAGCTGTCGGTATCGATTTCTTGAATTACGAAGGTGATCGTTTCACCATCTTTGACTACCTTAACATGGTTCCATACATTAATCATGCGCTTTCTCCTTGTTTGGGTGTGCTGGTATGTAAGCAGAAAATGCCGGAAATGTCAAGCTTTGACCCTAAACAAAAAATCGGCAAGTTGCCGAGATGATGGTTTTATTCGGGTAAGTAGCCGCAGATGTCATCAATCCAATCGTCTATATCTTCTTGATCATCATTTGAGTTTGCCACGAGTTTTCGGATTTTTGTAAAGTAACCGAGAACGTCGTTAGTTGAACTTGACCCACACGAGTGCAGTGCTACGGCCATGAGAATGCTGTCGAGAACAAATTCCTCATACCCCTCCATTTGTGCCGGAATAGCGAAGTTGACGTTCAATAAAATTGACCCATCAGAACTGATTTCTACAAATCTTTCTGCCGGCAGATCATCAACGAGGCAGATCGTGTAGACACGACCTTCGATTTGTCTCTCATAGCTTGGGTAAGAGCTATCTTCGTTTTGCGACATACCAGCCTCCTTGCAAGGTTCTGCAACAGATATAATCAGATAAAGGCTTTTAGGTCAACTTAACTAATCGTGATTTGTCTATAGCTGTACAGTTCCGCCTTCGGCGTAAGTACGGGTAAACACCGCACCACGTTTAAAAACTTCGAGTGGCACCGCAAGGCATTATCAGTACGAATATGAAAAATAATCCTGAAAATCCTTGAGCGTTAATCCCGGTACATCTTGGTTAAATCTTTGGCCTCTTCTTTTCTTCTTCGACGATCAAGCGCAGGGCTTTGGCGAGCAAGCGGTCCATATTGCGGTAACTTAAAGTTGCAAAGGCTTTTTCTGTTGGAACCCAGGCGCCTTGGGTGATTCCTTCGGTGCCGGGGAGGTCGAAGCGCGAGCCGGGTGGGGCTTCGAATAGAAAGAAGTGAACTGTTTTGTCGATGTTTTGCGCGGGGCCTTTGTGGCGTTCGGTGAATTTAAATTTTGTGTGGCCAAGGTGACCAACATAGCGCAGGGTGGCGATTCCGGTTTCTTCGCGGATCTCGCGGATGGCTGCCACAACGTTTGATTCTCCCAGCTGGCGTTTGCCTTTTGGGAATGTCCATTTGCCATCTTCGCGCTTTAGAAAAAGAATTTCGGTGTGATTGCCTTTTCGGCGATATATAACACCACCGGCAGATTCTTGCCGGATATAGCGTTGCCCCTTTACATTGCCAAGTGATTTAGCTGGCTTAGAGCTGGGTGCCGGTTGCGGTTTGCTCGGCCTCTTCCAGTACTTTTTGTGGGTCTTTGATGTACTCGAGGGCACGCGCGAGTTGTGGGTCTGTGTTTTCATTGTAATTTTCTAATGTAAAATCCACTTTGATATCGGGTTCGATGCCAATTTTATTTATTGATCTGCCATTGGGTGTTAACCATTCGGCGATAGTTATTTTGACCGCGCTACCATCATCAAACTCCGTGTAATCTTGCACAGAGCCTTTACCGAATGTCTGCATACCGATAAGTACGGCAAGACCGTAATCTTGCAGTGCACCGGCAACGATTTCCGATGCAGACGCGGAGCCTTCGTTTACAAGCACCACGGTTGGGATAGAGCTTAGGCGGCCGGATCCGGTTCCGCGGAATTCATCGATAATTTTGCCTTTGCGCCTTTCGGATACAACAACTTGATTACCGGTCCATTCCCCGGCGATGCTAATGGATCTGTCTAAAAATCCACCCGGATTATTGCGCAAATCGAGGATAATGCCGGCGGGGTTTTTAGCAATAACTTCTTGAACCTGTTGTTTAAACTCTTTGGCAGTATCTTCGTTAAAGTTGGTAATTTGGATTTTGGCGATGTTAGCCTCGGGCCATTCGGTGCGGACCGATTTAACTTGAATCAAATCGCGGACAATCGGTACATCAAAAACCTCGGGTTCTTCCGTTATTTTTTTCTCGCCGGTTTCATCGTCGACGATTTCGGTTTTATTAATGCGGCCAATATTTAAAGTGACCGTTGTTCCTTTTTCACCGCGGATAAGCATTACAGCTTGTTCAACTGTCATATCTACCGTGCTGGTGCCATTTACCGCCAAAATGTAATCCCCGGCGCGGAGGCCGGCTCGGCTGGCGGGTGTGTCGGGGAGCGGAGCGATGATTTGCAGTTGATCTTCACGGATTCCAATTTCTGCGCCTATGCCCTGAAACTCACCCTTAAGCGAATCGCTGAATTCTTTTGCCGTTACCGGTTCAAAGTAATCCGTGTACGGATCGCCAAGAGATTTTGCCAGGCCTTGCATGGCGCCGTAGAACATTTCTTGTTCGGTTGTGTCTTCGTAATAACGCAATTGCAAAAGCTCCCAGAGCTCCCAAAATTGTTTAAAATCTATATCGGCAGGTATCAAATCCGAATCGGGCAAAGAACCGATTCCACGAACTGACTTATCCACTGAAACATTTGTGCGAGCTTGGCCAGTGCCCGCTCGACCGATAAAAAAGCCTAGGGTTAAGCTAAAACCCACAAGCACTAATGCAAAAATTACCCAGTATTTGGTTAAAAAATCTTTAGTTTGTCTGTAATTCATAGACAGATTGTACTCAATACCTTGACAAGAGTCAATATCTCTATTAGTCTGTAAAATACCTTAGTAGAGATAAAAAAGCACTTTCACAACGCTCGTAAAGGAGCTGTAAACATGACCTCTTTAGCAAAACGAGAAGCCATGGAAATCGATATGGATGATACTTCCACCGATTCGGGATTATTTTTAATCGGCGGGGAAAGGTTGGGTGCGCTGGTCCTGGACCAGCAAAATGTTGCCGGCCAATTCGATAGACTGGGATTTCGAAAAATAGATCCCAGATGGTATTTGGCTATGGCCAGCCGTATTACGAATATTCGTGATGCGGTTGTTGTTACGGATTTGCAAGTGATTAATCCATGCACAAATCAACAATATCTAAACACTGCGTGGATCTGGGACAAGTACAATTTTGCAACCGTACATGTTCCGGCCAGGCGCATTGCAATTTCTTCCGAGGGAGATGATATCAAAGGAGAACAAGAATTATCCGACGAGCAAGAGCGGGCTCTGTTTGTACGAAAAAATATGACAGACGAAGGCGTCCGCAATCAAATTCGACTGTTTTCCATGTTGCCTGATGTTGGCCATATCTTGATCGGTTCACATGATTCGGATTTTGCCGCGGATGCGCAAAATACATCTTGGGCAAAAGGCAAAAAAGTTACCCTGCTTACTGTGGGTAAAGAAAATATTGCAACCAAACTGCGTGCCGCCGTAAGTGACGTGGTAGATATCTTGGGATATACATCGGGTTATTCGGCTCACGCTCTATCCAAACGAGGGTTTTGGCGCATTACCGAAACCAAAGAAGACTTACGAAAAAAAGTTGGCCAATGGTTTCATGGTGATGCTGCATATACAAGATATTTGGAAAATCAACTCTCTGACATGCAAAGAATGTTTCAGCACATGATTCATGATTTGCGGCTTGTGCCTCCACAAAGCTCGCTCGATGCGCAGAAACTTTCGATGGGGCGTTTGAAGATAGCCCTGCACGATTTCATGAGTTGGGAAAAGAAATTGGCAAAGCTTGAGTTCCCGGTTGTACCGAATCCGGATGCTCACCCGCGTTCGATTGAAGCTCAGGATTTGCATATGATTCCGGCCCAGGCAAGAGCTTGCGACCAATCGCTCGAAAGATTGATACGCACTCTCATCGAAAACGAGGTCATCCAATTCGAAAGAGAAGGCACATACTTAACGAAGCTCTTTTATTTGAACACCGATCACCCGGCAGTCCAGCTCATCCTGGAATTGCCGCCTCTGTAAACTCCAGCTATATGCTGGGTTTTTTTACCTTGATTTACTTGATTACAAACCGATTTATCAGGATTGGATCTAGATTGTGTCGTCGTAACGTCATAACGTCGTAACGTCGTAACGGGGGGGGTGAGATATGGTATTGAGTTTAGTTGTAATGCCGTAACGTCATAACGTCGTAACGGGAGGGGTTGTTTGGTTGGGTACGTTATGACGTTACGACGTTAAGACTTTTTCCTAATTTCAGTGCGGGCGTTTGACGTTTGACGTTGGACGTCAAAGTAAGGTAGATTAGGGTTAGTTTATGCCGAAAAAAATTCCTTTTCATAGGCGGATGATGCCTTGGTTGTTTACGCTGATTTTTCTTGTTTTTGCGCCGATATTGGTTTTTTATACAGCGGGTTACAGGTGGAATCCAAAGAAGGGTATCGTAGAGAAAAACGGGACTGTGATTTTGGATACGAATCCCAGAGGAGCAGATATCTTTATGAATGGTCAGCTTATGAAAGTTACTACTCCGGCAACGTTGCAAAATATAGCGCCCGGCACATACACGATCAAATTTGAAAAGCCCGGTTATTATCCATGGGAAAAAACATTGCCCGTAGTGCAAGAAAGAGTGGCTTTTGCCAATGATATTTTATTGTGGCCGATTATGGAACCGGGCTTGGTAGCCGAGGGTGAAATCCAAAAAGTTTTTACCAATCAAAATTATGATTTTTTAATCGCGCTTAAAATGTTAAATGGTAAATCACAGCTTTTTAGATATGAGCGCGATAAAATTGCGGAAACCATCAACTTAAAAGAAGCAATAGAAATCAAATCGGTAACTTGGGATAGGAGCGGTGAAAAGGCGCTTGTGGAAGGCACTGCATCATCTACGGCAAAAACATGGCTCTTGGTTGCCGACCCTCTTAATTTTTCCGAGTTAACTCCGGGTAAATATCATTTTGAAAGATCGGAAATGGCCGGTATGGATGCAGAATATAAAGTAAGTTTAAATTCTAACGGCGCATTCAGTAAGGTAAGGCATGATAATCAAATCGTGGATTCTTATGATGATTTGGTTATCAAAAAATTGCCCAACGAAGAAAATTTGATTTTGATACTGGCCACGAACGCGGAGGAGGGTTTAATATTACCGCGCGGACAATGGCAATTTTTTACAGTGAACAATAAAGAAATCGTTTTAAAGGATAACGATAAGTGGCTTAGGATCTCGACCGAAACAAACCCTTATACCACAACACAGGCAACGGCAAAATGTATTCATGAATTGGTATCAAGCCGTGAAATAAATTACTTACTGGTGCAAGATAATGAACTTTTGTTATGGCGCAATTTGTATGACCCGGAGCTTCTACACAGACAAAGCGAACCTATCGTTTCGGCAGGGTGGCATCCGGATGGATTAAATATTTACTTTGCCACAAAAACAGAGATACGTATGATGGATTTGGATAATAGAGATGGCAGGAATCAAACAACAATAGCAAATTTTGATGAAATTAAAGATGTGGTTTTAATTGACACGGATTTATTTATAGCCGGGAAAAAAGATCAAAAAGCGGGCGTTTGGAAACTACCGCTTGTAAAACAAAATAGTATCTCCCCTCTTGGGGCTTTGGATAATGCTATAAACTTTTAAGAGTCACCAATCGCTTAAACTCTTTATTGTATGCATGAAGAGCTGATTCGATATCCGGATGAAAACGGTCTTTAAAACCGTTTTTTTGTACATAGTTAGAGGCCTCGAGCAATGCATCGTGTGTGCCCGCGTCAAAAAACGCTCCGTTTAATACTCTTACATCCAATTCACCCAAATCAAGAAAAGCCTTATGCAGATCCACGATTTCCAACTCGCCTCTGGCTGATGGTTTTAAATTTTTGGCGATATCGCAAACTCGCGGATCGTAGATATACAGCCCGGGGATGGCGTAATTGCTTTTGGGCTCCGCGGGCTTCTCCTCGAGAGAAATCACTTTACCCGATTCTTTGTTAAATTCTACCACGCCAAAACGTTCAGGATCGGTTACTTCTCTGGCAAAAACTCTCCCGCCTTTTTCGAAAGATTGGATAGCCTCGGTAAAATCATCCTCGAAAATATTATCGCCCAAGATCATGGTTACGTTTTCGCCATCTATAAAATCCTCCCCAAGGATGAAAGCCTCGGCCAAACCGCGCGGTTCTTTTTGCACGATGAAAGAAATATTGATGCCATATGGGCGCAACATCGAGCCCAGAAGATTTAAAAAACTGCCCGAGTACTCGGGGGCGACAATGATAAGAATATCTTTGATACCCGCCTTTACAAGCGTGTTAAGAGGATAAAATATCATTGGCCTGTCGTAGACGGGTAAGAGTTGTTTGGTGAGGACAGCTGTGAGCGGGAGCAGGCGCGTGCCTGTACCGCCGGCTAGGATGATGCCTTTCATAATGAGTTGAGGTTACAATAACAAATTGCAAATGGCAAATAGCAAGAGTAACCGGTTTGGGTAATCGGTGGGCAACTGTTCATTGTTTTCTTCTTTTAAGTCTGTTGCGTTCGTATTTAATAAAGCCGTCAGCTATTTTCATTCCCAGATCATTTTTATCCTCTTTTTGTTTTTTGCACCAAATTCCAATTTTCATAATATGTTGAAATTCTTCATCCAAGTAATCCCAACGATAATTATTGCAAATAGAGTGTGCGGGCAGGTAATTATCTACGCTGTGCCTACCTCCACCACTAAGAGCTAAAACATGTTCAGTATCCCATTTACCTTCAATTTTACCGCCACAGATATGACAACGTCCATCAGTTTTTTGAAGGATCGCTGTTCTTTCGCTTTTAGTCAAAATTTGTTTTTTCGCCTTCTTTTAACCTGTTACTTTCTTTAAACGGATTTTCTTTGCTTTTTTAATTCCAATAATTTGTTAGCAAAATCTATTGAATTTTCTGCGATTATATTGTTTTGGTGGTCGAGCATAAACAAGTTAGATTACTTTATCTTTATCTAAATTTACAATAATACCTTTTTTAGTTAATACTTTATATTCAGGATCCAGTGTTCTACGCGTTGGTCTTTTATGACCAAAATATGATGAAAGCAACTCGTTATGTATGAGAACCATTAAATCATGATTATTTAAATCATGAATAAAAGCATAAGAAGTTGTAGCATTATTCCAAAAATCCATAATCTAAAAATTCTCTCTTAATATCTTCTTTACCGCTTTCGGTTATCACTGACTCCAAAGAACCAAAATAAAATTTTATAGAATCCAGAATTTCCTTAAAAGCTTTTAACCTTTTCTCAAGATTCTCACGATTAAGCGCCGACCTCGCCACTGTTTGTGATTGAGTACCATTCTGGCTTATAGTTCCAATCGAGTGGCCATGTAACAACTGATTTCTAATAGAATTAAAATCTCTAATTTTACCGAAAACCGAATGATGTCTATCAGCTTCTGATATATTTTGAAAATTAAATTTAGAGTTGTAAATAAATAGTATAGTTTTATCAATAAAATTAATACCATCTAAGTTTTTTATTATATCTTTTTTATTTACCGTTTTTTGAATACCCATTAACGTAATCTGCCTATAAAATGTATTTAAACCAATTTCTAGTACAAGATGTAAAGATATGAAAAAATCAATCATATCATTCTCATCCAAATCTAATCTTTGTAATAATTTATGACATTTTTCCCTATTCGATATTAAAAGATAGTGCGATTCAGTTCTCACACTCCAACTATCAGATATTTTGATAGTTTCGTGTAGTTCAATCTCATGATCAGCCATAAATTTTAATTTATAAATTTTATGAATTGTTTTCCAAATTCAGTAACCTTAACGAATGGTGCTTTTATCGGTCCCAAACGAGATGTGTAATCGGACATCAAAATTCCAGCGTTAACCAAATTGTATATATTTTCATTATATTCGGGGGTCTGCTCATACACCTGTTGAAAGTCATTTTTACTAATATCAATATCCTTCAAAACACGTATATCCAATACATTAAGAATACCTATAACGTGATATATTCTTTCAAGTTCAAAACTATCTTCTACAGTTGATTTAGTAAAACCAAGAAATACAGATCTCATGTTTACCCTTTTATCTTCTCTCATTTCACGAATATAACGCTCAAGCGCATACACGAAACCGTCTTGGAATTTCACATCCTTTAAAACCAAATCTGTAAAAACAGAGGGATTATCCCTAATCATTTCTACCCATTCAAGCGTTCTCTGTTCACGGAGTTTTAATCCCGCACCGTATAATGCTTTACTTAGTCCCCAAGCAATATTCAATCCAGGTAAATTAGAAGCAATTTGATCGGCTACAATCAAAGCAGAATCTTTAATGAGTTGTTTATCCTTTTGATTCATACAATTACTTCTCCGTAAATTTCCCATCACTAATATCAAAGAACCTCTCAAAGAAGCCTGTAAGCTTACTTAACACGCTTTCTCTCTTTTGTGTGCGTTCCCCTGTTGGGGAGAAGCGGGATACTGGTGGTATAACTTTGGATATAGCCGTACCGGTTGCCACGACACCGCCATCTCTGAACGCATTTTGAACAAACTTATAGGTTGCAACACGATCCAAATCCTCGGCTTCAATTATCTGCTCTAGTTCTTCTATTTTTTTCGCTTCAACGAATTCACGCCAATCTTCATCTACCACGGAATGCACATCTAGCGTGGTGATGAATTGATTGATTAAATCTTTCTTATTGCGTAATTCAATACTAGAATCAATCGCTTTGTTTATATCCAGCAATAATTCTTTGTTTTTTGTATGATCCGCATGATATTTTTTAATAAGTCCGAGTATGTAATCGATATTAATCTCTATCTGCTTGATGAGTTCCATTTCAAACACTAAATCATCGTTAATATTCTCTTTTTCATCTTCTTTGCCTTTACGAAACTCATTGTAAAGATCGATGTACATGCTGTGATAATCCTGCAAGTCACGAGCGGTTAGAATCTCATTACCTGTAAACTCATCGAATGTGGTTAAGATATTACGCACTCTAAGCACCGCACCATAGAGCTTGATAAAGTCTTTTTGGTTTTGCTCTCCCAAAATTCGCTCCCCAACCGGAAACTTTTCCAAAAGCTCATCGATTAAACTCTTATAACCTCGTACTTCTTTTTTACCGTCTTTGTAGCCATTGTAATAATCCGCGTACGCTTTCAGGAGAACAATACCGCATGCCTCTTTATCACCGAATAATGCGATTGATTCATTTGTAGCCTTTTCCAGATTGCGGAAGCAAACTATGTTACCAAAAGTCTTTACGCTGTTTAGAATGCGATTTGTGCGTGAATACGCCTGCAACAAGCCATGTAAGCGTAAATTCTTATCCACCCACAAAGTATTAAGTGTTGTTGCGTCAAAACCCGTTAAAAACATGTTGACCACTAATAGAGTATCAATTTCACGATTTTTAACCCGTTCGCTGACATCTTTGTAATAATTTTGGAACTTATCTGATGATGTATCAAACGAAGTACCAAACATGGCGTTGTAATCCTTAATGGCATTTTCTAAAAAATCTCTTGAGCTGACATCCAAACCGCTAGTATCTTCCGAGTTTTCATCTATCATCCCGTCCGCATCTTCATCATTAACACCAAAACTGTAGATTGTTGCCACTTTGAGTTTTTTATCACCGGGGGCGTCCGTTAATTGCTTTTTGAACTCAGCGTAATACTTCTTCGCAACATCAATTGAAGAAACGGCAAAAATTGAGTTAAAACCCGCTAATCTACGGTCTTTCAGTTTGTAAAAACTATTCCTCTTGGTTTTTTGATCAAAATGCTCACGAATATAACTTACAATGTTTTCAATGCGTTCCGGTGAAGCGAGGACAGCCTCACGATCGATGTCACTGATTTTTTTATCTTCGATATTCTCAGCTTCATGCACAGTTGAAACATAATCCACCTTAAAAGGCAAAACATTTTTATCGGCAATTGCATCAACGATTGTGTATGTATGGAGTTTTTCGCCAAATGCTTGTTTAGTGGTTTTAAAATCAGGTCTTCCGCCGGAAGATGCATTCTTCGCGAAAATTGGCGTACCCGTAAAACCAAAAAGATGATATTGCTTGAATGTTTTAACTATCGCGGCATGCATATCACCAAATTGCGAGCGATGGCATTCGTCAAAAATCAAAACAACATGCCCATCAAAAATAACGTGACCCTTATTTTTACTTATGAATCTATCAAGTTTTTGTATTGTGGTGATAATAATTCGTGAATTCGAATCTTCAAGTTGCCGTTTCAAAATCGCCGTACTTGTATTACTGTTAGCCGCGCCTTTGGCAAACTTGTCGTATTCGCGCATGGTTTGATAGTCCAAATCTTTACGATCGACTACAAAAACAACTTTATCGATATAAGCCATTCTGCTCACAAGTTGCGCTGTCTTAAAGCTGGTTAACGTTTTACCTGAACCAGTTGTGTGCCAAATGTAACCGCCGGCTTCAACACTGCCAAGCTTTTTGTAGTTTGTACTTACTTCAATACGGTTTAAGATGCGTTCGGTTGCTACAATCTGATAAGGTCGCATGGCAAGCAATTGTCGGTCCGTTGTAAAAACACAATAACGAGTTAAAATATTCAAAAGCGCATGTTTAGCAAAAAACGTTTTTGCGAAATCCATTAAATCCGGTATTGGTTTATTGGTCGCATCCGCCCACCAACTCGTAAATTCATAGCTATTACTCGTGCGTTTACCTTTTTTAACTTTACCTTCGCCTGCATCTTTTATGTGTTGCCAACGTGTTGTGTTGCTGTAGTACTTCGTATGGGTGCCATTGGAAATAACAAAAAGCTGGACATACTCGAAAAGCCCAGATGAAGCCCAAAAACTCTCCCTCTGATACCGATTTATTTGATTAAACGCTTCTTGTATGGCGACACCTCGGCGCTTAAGCTCGATATGTACCAATGGCAAGCCATTAACGAGAACGGTTACATCATACCGATTCCCACGCGCGCCATCATCCGTGGTGTATTGATTTATTACTTGTAATACATTGTCATGGATATTATCTTTTTTAAGCAAATAGATATTTTTTGCCGTGCCATTATCCAGTGTTAAAATTTTTACATGATCTTCTTGGATGGTGGCGGTTTTTTCTTCAATACTTTGGTTTGGATTTGCTATTTCACTTTTAAAAAAACGTTCCCATTCATTATCAGTAAAAGTATAATTATTAAGCTTTTCCAGTTGCTTACGTAAATTTTCTACAAGATCAGCTTCTTCGAACAGAGGCAAATACTCGTATGCTTGAGATACGAGTTGTTCAATAAAAGCACGCTCAAGATCCGCCTCGCTTTGGTAATTCTCGGCACGTTTCTTATCCGGTGTATATTCACCAACGACTGTGCTCTGCGTATTTTCGGCAACCAAATTGTATTTTTTCTTAACCGGCATATTCTTTGAAAGTTAAAAGCTTGTTACGATAATATTCATATTGTTTACGGCGTGCTTTAAGTTCTGCTGGGAGTCCAATTATAATATCGTTCACTAAAGCATCGAATTTATCGAGAATTGAGACAATTCTTTTTTGTTCTTCGAGCGAGGGTAACGGAATGGTTAATTTGTGCAACTTACTACCTTTTATTCCTTTTACAGTTGAACCAGTTGCTGTTTTTTGTAGTTTTTCCTGAAATTGCTTACCTAATAAATAATGCTTTAAAAAAGAGTTGTCCAACAAATTGTCTTTGCTTCTATATTTTATTACCCTTTGTGCCAAGGCAATGTATTCTCTATCGACTTGTGCCACAAAACCACATGGTGCTTCTGTTGTTATCAAAATATCACCTATTGCAGGTAATCCTCGTCGCATCACTAAACTGTAATCACTTTCTGAAATATACTCTTGTGATACATCGTAATCTATATATCCTTGTCTAATATTTTTTGCTGTTACCAAGAAAATTCCATGTTCAGTTTTCTTTGGTGTTTTTCCCCTATAATCTACATAATCGCATACATCTAAAAGCGTCTTCCATTCAACATCCTCGCCAAACGTCAACAACTCATCCCTATAATACTCATACTGCTTCTTTCTTGCTTCTAGCTCTGCTTCTAGCTCTGCTTCTAGCTCTGTAAAGCTATCTAGGATTTTGACGATCTCTTGTTGGATTGGGAGGGGTGGGATGGGGATTTTGAGCTCAAGCACCTTTCTCATACTTGGGTGTTTAATACCTGAGCCACGGTAAAAACTTTCAATCAATCTATTATTAATTAACATCCAGTAATATAAAAACTTGTTTGACAATATTTTGGTGTTGAGCGACATAGCGATTCGGTTATCAGCAGTTACAAATTTACCTTTGTAATATTTTATGTTTGCCTTGCCACCCCACGGGATTGCCACAATTTCACCCTCACACAAGTTTTTCCCCGCTAATTTTTCGGTTGTACAGCCAGTGTAGTCGCCAGTTGAAAGTAACCGAACATTACCGGCGGTTTGCGCAATTTCTTTAAATCGATTCGCTAACACATAAGGATAGGTAATGACTTTTTTTTGCTTTTCCCGTTCGATGCCAGTAAATTTCTTATCCCATGCTGTAAGTTCCCAGAGTTCTTTAAACTCCACACCGTTTGGGCATAGTTCGGCAATTAGTTTTTCGATTTTAGGTTGGTTGTTTGTCATGCTAGCAATGGGATTAAAAATCCAATAGAAGCTTTTAGCTCTTGTTCTGTAAATTTTGTATTATTCAGATTTTCAGGATGATGTATAATATTTCTAATTTTTGTAGGTAAGGTTCTATTTTGGTTTTCTATCGTGCCATCCTTTTTTAATTTAATATATGGTTGATCTTGATTTACACCTTTACCAATTAAATATTTTTCAAATTCGTCTTCAAAGTAGTTTTTCTCGTCTTCTAAAATAGCTTTTGCTTGAACAAAGCCATAGAGTTCATTGTGAAATTCAACGGATAAAACGCCAAACGCATAATAGTTAATTTCACCCCAAGATGGACTCGAAGATCCGAATAGATCAAATTCTTTGCCTGCATTAGCCTTATTCATTCCTGCAATTTTGGTAAATATATTTATTGAATGAGTCTCTTTTTTATACTTTTTTAACAAGTACGGTGAATGGGTAATTATGAAAATTTGTGACTTGTCGGATATTTTTTCAAGCGCGTCAATCAATCTATTTTGCGCTAGTGGATGCAAAAATGTTTCCGGTTCGTCAATAAAAAATATTAGCGGTTTAGAAACTCCATTTTCATCTGATGAAGAAATTTCAGCATATACTTGAATAAGTGCTAATGCTAAGGCGCGTTGCATTCCAGTGCCTTTTTCAACGCTCTTTGTCTCAATGCCATTTTCTGATAAAGCAATATTTCCTGTTTTAAAAAAACTCTCAATCTCAGGTAATGTAAAACTAAATCTTACCTCCGTTTCTCCGTATTGCTCATATAAAATACTTTGTATTTTTTGTTCAACCGGTTGTAAAGTTTTCGCTAAACTATTTTCACCTTCTCCAAAAGTTTCCTTATGTGAATTTTGAAAATTTTTCCAAGTATCAGAATTAATAAAATCTTTCGTTATGGTATTGATAATTTTTCCGCTAATTTTTGTTTTCGAAAAATCAGAAATATCACACGAATTTGTATCCGCCCAAACAAACTGCGCATCAAATAATGCCGTAATTGTATTATCTATACCTGTAGGATTTTCAAATTGGTCCGTTGCTGGGTTATAAACGCGTACATTTTTAATATCAAGTTTCTTTTTCTTGCCATCTTGTGTGATTTCTGACTCTTCGCTGGAACGCATCAAGCGCAAACTTTTCTGATCATCAGTCTTAATAATGTACGATTGATATTTTTTAAGTGCCTCAGTCTCGACAAGCGTTTCAATATCATCACCCTTGAATTCAATTACAGCTGAGACGAAATCATCACATTCAAGTTGGGTTTTTGTGATAACTTCATTTCTATCTTTTTTTGTGCGTATAAAATCAATAGCTTCAAATACTGTTGATTTACCACAATTATTATCACCGACAAAAAAATTTACTCCTTTATCAAAAATAATTTCGTGATCACCGCTGAAACCTTTAAAATTATGTAGTATAATTTTTGATATATACATATTGCTATTTGTCTTTTTTCTCCTCAACCTTCCCCTCCACCTTCTTCTCCAATGCCTTAATACTTTCCAAATATGCTTCCTCGACCGGGGAAAGTGTTTTAGCTTGGTATTTGCGATTTTTGATTTTCCACATATTATCGTTCGTAATTTATTACAACGCTCCCATATCATGCTCTCTTTTTACATCATCACTTTGCTCTTCAAGCCACAAATCATAATCTGATTTCTCGTTTTTAGCCTTATTTGCAGAGATTGTTTCCAAAGCGGGTTTGCCGGTAGCTTCATCCATAAACCGAACGTTGTAAGCTCCTTCAAAAAACTTTATAAGGTCTTCGGCGCTGATCGGTGGTTTTTCATTTTTCATAATCAATTCATTATCCTTGTTCTCTTGAAATTATTATTTGAACAGATTCAAGTAATCAACGTAAATCCATTTTTGACCATAAACATTGTCACCGCTCTTCATGGGCTTTAATATTTTCATATCAACAAGCCGATCAATGGCTTTATATCCGCCACGCTCTGTATAGCTGGTCCATTTCACGATATCCGCAATGCCTGCGATTGGCATCTTGTAAAGATTTTCCAATATTTTAACAGTTACTTCAGAGGCAGTACGGTTTAACATTTGGACTTTTGCCATATCTCGTTCACGCAGCTTAGTAATCTCTGCGCATGCAACGATTGCTGATTGAGCTATTTCGATAACGCCGTCAAGAAAAAACTCAAGCCACTCAAATACTTTGCCATCATGGTATCCGTCAAGGCGTTCATAATACAATTTTTGATGCTGCTTAAAATAAGAAGAGAGATAAAGAATAGGCATTTCAAGCAATTTCTCATGCCACAAAAACATTGTAATAATCATACGGCCCGTACGGCCATTACCGTCGCTAAACGGGTGAATCGTCTCAAATTGCGCATGCAAAAGCCCGGCTTTAACTAATGGTAAAAAGCCATCATCCGCATGTACGAATTTTTCTAGATCACTAAGAGCGCGTTTCATGTCTTCTACCGGAGGCGGGACGTACCTGGCATTGTCCGGTCGTGTACCGGATATCCAATTCTGGCTTTTGCGGAATTCACCCGGAAAAGCCGATTGCGTACAACGGGCGCCGGTCATTAATTTTTCGTGCAACTCCAAAATAAACCTAAGCGAAAATGGAAAAGACTCGGCGCGTTTAAGTCCGTAATTAAGGGCTTCGATATAATGTAAAATGTCATCAACATCGGGCGGTATGTCGGCGCTTGGTTCTTCGTTATCCCTTTCAATTACATCCATCATTGTGGCGTTTGTACCCTCAATTTGGCTGGATGATGAAGCATCTTTGCGGACAAACATCTTTAAAAACCAGTCTTTATCTGGTAATAATTCTGTAATACCATCCAGTTTGCCAAGCAAACGCACTGCTTCAGTATGCTTAGCCATAAGTTTGCTATCTAGGTCAATTTTAGCCTTAGGTGGTGGAAAAGGACCCGGAACAAAGGCCTTAAAACCCTCTTTTTGTTGTATATATGTGCCAATGCTTATAGTGTTCATATGTTTTTCTATATGTGAACATTATTACATAAAACGTTCATATTGGCAAGTAGATAAGAACGTTTCATTTTACTCCTTCGATATCAGCCACAATCTCATCAATCGCGGTACGTAACTCGTTTTGCCGTGCGACAATTTTGGCGATTTCCTTATTTAACTCTTTGATATCTACTACTTCACGAGTGTCTTCCGCAACAACATAACTCGATACCGCAATATTATAATCATTCTCGCCAACCGCATTATTATCAACAAGCTTAGCAAAGTACTCGTTATCTTTACGAGCAATAAACGCATCACGAATCTTGGTACGGTTTGCTTCGCTTAATTTATTCTTGTTACCACCACGGACAAACTCGGAGGAAGCATCAATAAATAAAACTTTGTTATCTTTCTTGCTCTTTTTAAGAACAATAATGCAAGTTGCGATAGTAACGCCAAAAAATAAATCCGGTGGAAGCTGGATAACCGTATCAATGTAATTATTATCTACCAGATATTTACGAATCTTTTGTTCTGCTCCGCCTCGATAAAGTACACCAGGGAATTCAACAATTGCCGCCGTACCGCTCGTTGAAAGCCATGAAAGCATATGCATAACAAAGGCGAGGTCCGCTTTGCTCTTGGGCGCCAATACGCCGGCCGGTGAAAAACGAGGATCATTGATTAGGAGTGGATTGCTATCACCCTCCCAATGAATTGAATATGGAGGATTTGAGACTATGGCATCAAATGGTTCATCATCCCAATGTTTTGGATCGGTAAGCGTATCACCGTGCTCAATATCAAACTTTTCATAGTTAATATCATGCAAGAACATGTTGATGCGGCAAAGATTATAAGTTGTGAGGTTTATCTCTTGTCCAAAAAATCCTTGCCTAACCTTTTCCTTTCCAAGAACTTTGGCAAATTTAAGAAGCAAAGAACCCGATCCGCAAGCAGGATCATAGACTTTGTTCACTTCTTTTTTGCCGACTGTTGTTATTTCTGCCAAAAGCTCACTAACTTCTTGCGGCGTAAAAAATTCACCGCCGGATTTACCTGCGCTGGATGCATACATGGTCATCAAAAACTCATACGCATCACCAAAAGCATCTATCGTATTATCAGCATAATCACCAAAACGAAGCCCATTAACAGCTTCGAGTAATTTAGCCAACTTTTGATTCCGCCGCTCTACCGTATTACCAAGCTTACCGGAATTAACATCAATATCATCAAATAAACCCTTCAAATCGGATTCACTATCCGTTCCTTTGGCGGAATTTTCTATATTGTTAAAAATCTTATCAAGTGTTTCATTTAGATTAGCGTCATTGCGTGCACTCTTTGTCACATTAACAAATAACTCGCTTGGTAATATATAAAATCCCTTTTCTTTGACTGTATCAGCACGGCCAAACTCAGCTTCCTTGTCTGTTAAAGCCGCATAATCAAAAACTTTTTTACCAGCTCGTCTCTCATCATCATTGATATAGTTCGTGAGATTTTCGCTTATAAAACGATAAAAGAGCATTCCCAGTACGTATTGCTTAAAATCCCATCCATCCACACTACCGCGTAAATCATTGGCAATTTGCCATATGGCACGATGCAATTCCGCACGTTCTTGCTCTTTGGATGTTGTTGGCATAATGCCGATATTGTGGCTTAAATGCAGGGAAAAAACAAGGAATAAATATCAATTAAAAATATAGATGGATTACCGTAGAAACTCTTTAATTGCCCCCCTAAAAATGAATCGAACTGTTTTCACTTAACCAGATCAACCAAGCGACAAGCTGGTATAGCGTAAAACGTGCCGCACTGGGCGAAATTTGTTGGTAATATAATTTGGAGTGAAACGACACAACTCCGGTTAATTTGGGGAAATGAGGCATCAAACGGAATCGTTCCGCGGGTGTTATTAGGCGTTTCAAATTCAACCAGCTTTAGTAAACAATGAAATAAGAGCCATCTTTCCTATTTTGACTTATCTGGCAACCATATTTCTTAACTGTTTCAGGTTTTACTGGATATTTATAATTTTGAGTGTGCTCAGTGATGCTTAATGGAATACTAGGCTTAAAAATTACCAAATACTCAAAATCTCTATCTACATTAATTCTATTTAGATCTTGAAAGTCAAAATACAATCTTTGATACCCAAACTTCAAAGGACTAACTGGAATTTCTTCGCTCACTTCAGTTCCATCATATTTATGACCTTTCATAATATATGATTTTAAATTTTTATCTTCTCTCGGAATAATGATTTTGCCGTCTTCGCCGTTTACCCAAAAGGCTTTAATAACAAAATCAGTATCTCTGAGCTTATTAGGAATGACGAGATCGGCATGTCTTGATTTTTGAAAATCGTTAATGATTGGGTACTGTGGAATATGTGTTGGGAGATAAGCAAATATTGGATTTAGATTTTCTAAATTATAATGCTGATCTTCAAAAAGATCCCATCGATATTTTCCAATTTTTAATACTTTTTTACCCTCTTCATGAAAAGTTAGCTTTAAATACTTTTCCCTTCTTCGTAAATAAAAATCGCTCTTATTTATTGCTAATTCAAACTTTAATATTTCACGGTATTTATCACCATCCACATGAGTGAGTAAGCGTATTTTATTTATCTGTCCAGTTGGTTCTAGCATATCATTGTTTACCCTAGAGCTAAAATGTACTACAACTCCACTCTTGGTAAACTTCAAACCTTATACCCTCAATCCTTCCTCAACGCCTTCTCATCCCACTCCGCTTTACGATCTCTTAGCTTCTGCACCCATTCGTCGTTTGAGAGATACCACTCGATTGTTTGCTTAAGGCCTTCGGCGAATTTCTCACGCGGGTACATTGGTTTCCAGCCTAAAGATTCGATCTTGGAGGAATCGATGGCGTAACGGCGGTCGTGGCCTTTTCTGTCTTCCACGTATTCTATCATGTCTTCGCCGAGGTTAAAGTGATCTAAAAGCATTTTTGTTAGTTCCAGATTGTTGCGCTCGTTATCGGAACCGATGTTGTAAACCTCTCCGGGGACACCTTTTTTGAGGAGCAGGCTAAGGGCGCTTGCGTGATCATCGACATGGATCCAATCGCGGACGTTTTTGCCATCGCCGTAAATTGGGACTTTTTCTTTATTGGAAAGGCGGAAGATGAACGAAGGAATGACTTTTTCGGGAAATTGATACGGCCCGTAGTTGTTGGAGCAGTGAGAAACGACTACCGGGACTTTGTGAGTCACAAAATAAGCATTGCACATCAAATCTCCGCCGGCTTTGGCGGCCGCGTAGGGCATGTTGGGCATGATTGGAGTCTGTTCCGTGAATTTATCATTCGAGTCTAGCTCTAGCGCGCCAAAGACTTCGTCGGTAGATACTTGTACAAACTTTTTGATGTTGTTGGCTCGAACAGCGTCTAAAATCATCTGCACACCCAAACTGTTTGTGAGAACAAAATCTTTCATCCCGCCATGGATTGAGCGATCAACGTGAGTCTCTGCGGCAAAGTTGATAACGTGATCTATGTTATTTTCTTTGATGACATTGTTTAGAGCCTCGAGATCCGTAATATCGCCTTGGACAAATTTGTAGCGAGGGTCGTTCTCGACGTCTTTCAAATTATCAAGATTCCCCGCATATGTGAGTTTATCAAAATTGACGATTGTGCAATCCGGATCGTTTTTAAGTTTATAGCGGATAAAGTTAGAGCCGATAAATCCGGCACCGCCGCAGACCAATAGAATCATACAACAAATTATGAATTAAGAATTATGAATTAAGAATGTTGGAATCGAGAATTTTAATGCATAATGTATGATGAATAATGCATAATTATGGAATCGCTTACGCGAAATTTATTATAATATTTATCAATTACCAAATATTATGCATTATGCATTTTGCATTATAAATGATGTTCGTTTCACCTTATCCCCTCTTTTATCTTTTCCGTAATTTCAGCGGCATTACCTTCAGCATATGGGGAGCCGGGCCAGTGTTTGTATCCGTCGCCTGATTTGCGCGGGATAACGTGAAAGTGAACATGCGGAATAGCTTGGCCGGCTGCTTCGTAATTATTTTGTAAAATGTTGACACCATCCACATCGGGTAGATTCATGAGTGCTTTCATTATCTTTTTTACAGCCAGCATAACAGTCTGTAAATCCTCGTCCGGAAGCTCGAGGAGCTGTTCGGCATGATCTTTGAGAGCTACAAGAACATGACCGGGGTTTACGGGGTAAATATCCAAAAAGGCGATAACTTTATCATCTTCGTAAACAATATTGGAATCGACCTCGTGGGCCGCGATTTTGCAAAAGAGACACTCCATATCACTAAAATAACAAATTATAAATTATAAATAATAAAGATAAAAGGTTAGTCCGTTTGTAACGTTTATAACGTTTTTTAACGAGTTAATGCAGTTGCTTATGTTACCACTGAACTTGTTATGAACGTTATAAACGTTATAAACGCATCATCACACATGTTCCGTATACATCGATACAGCCCATACAACTACTACGATGGTGATAGCGCCCGAGAGGAGGATGGTCCGTAATCCATAGATTGGCATGTTTGTTAGAAGTGAGGCAAGCAGGGCGATTGTGATTATGATGCCGAGTAGAATGTTTAGCGTGTTTAGCAAGCCTTTGGTGCGTTTTTTAAAACAGATGAGGCAAATTATTACGATGAACGACAGGGGCAGTAATTCGATGATGTTCACAAACGGCAGTACGGAGCCGGGCATAAGCCATTCAATGCCAATCAGCAAGGCCATGCTGATTGCAAAAGCATAGCTGGTTTGGGATCCAATGTGTTGGGCTGATTCTTTGATGGTCATAAATAAAAAGATTTAGAGCCTGTGATATGCGTTTCTGGCTTCATTGTAAAGCACATTCCACCATCCCTCGAGATTCATGGGCGGACGGCGGTAAGTTAGCGTCATTTTGCGGATATCGATTGAGCCGGCACGAGAGCGAATACCGGGGGCGGATAAAACGAAACGAAGCATATCGGCTTGTTTGGGTATTTGGAATGTGGCACGTGCCAAAACCCAGCCATCTCCAAGATTGGTTACAGGTTGATAATCCGTTAAAACAGCCTCCAAGCCCTCTTGCAGGCCGTGAGTCTCGGGTTTTAAACGGCGGGGCTCGGGCTCGAAAAATGCGGACTCGGTTAGTGCCACAAAACCATCGGTAATAATGCGTACATCGCCCAATGGCGCTGCAATGGTAACAGGAGTGCCGATATCGTCTGTGCGGTCGATGCGGGTTGCTGTGTGCGTTTGCAGAACTTTTCCGCTCGTTTCACCAAATTGAATCTCTTGCAATCCTTCTGTGTGAAAAGTTTCCGCAACTATGTGCCTAGCGGTTGTTACGCCCGTAAAAGCTTGCGGTTCTTTAAGATAACCAACAACATCGCCGATATTTAAGCGCGGACCGATAACAAAACGAGGATTGGTCGTGCTTATCTCGCGGATAAAAATGTCATCATCGGCGAGCAAGCGGATTCGATAAACTCCGGATTCCAGATCATTCAATTTGATGCTAACCGGGATTCTAGCACCATAACCGTCATCCAATGACCCGCTAGGTGAAATCGCATCATATTTAATAACATCCCCATTTTTACTAACTTCTATAGCCAACAGCCCCCCGCTTCGACTACGATTTACATCTTGAACTTTTAAATTTACGTTGATCTCGCCTCCGGCCGGCACCACCCACAAATCGTGTTGACCACGCAATGAAACCGCGAAAGTTTGAGTTGTGGTAGAGATGGGATCATCCATGAGAGGTGCGGTTGTTGTGGCGAGCCATACCGCCAAATTCCTTGTATCTTGATTATCTAGGCGCCCAATAGAAGTTGTTTTATAAACAAAGCCCTTGCGCCCCGAGGGTGATGTGACATGTTTCCAATCCGCGGACTCGAGTAGCTCGGAATACCACGGAATCATATCCATTTGCTTGCCCGCGCTATCACGAATAATTCCCAACTCCACCAAGGGCTGGCGCGTTACACGAAACTCCATTTCAACGTCTACAATTTCGTAAGGCCCGGGAGTACGTGCGTTAATGTAAACCGGATCTTCTATCATTCTTTGTCCGATAAAATCCAGTTCATCCCCTTTGGCAATTATTGTGCGCTCGGCGGGTAAAAATTGATAAATAAATGCACTGGTACCGGTTAAATTTGTTGTGGCACGAAAAATCCCCGATACGGGAAAGCGCAAACTTAAAATAAAGACAACAAAACCAATCCCAATAATCCATGGAACGATTCCAACAACGTAAACTAATACTTTTGGGACTGTGATGGAAGGGAATTTCATTAATTTCAATTAACAATTATGAATTACCCCACTACGTTCTACGAACTTCGAGGGGCTAGCCAATTACCAATGTTTGGAATTACACGCACTCAATGCATAATGCATAGTGCATAGTGCATAGTGCATAATCATGGAATCGCTCACTTATTATGCATTATGAATTATGTATCATTCATAATTGGGTTAATGTAGTTTCAGTCAGTATCATACAGTGTTTGGTTGCCGGTTGTGAATATGGGGCGAAGGGTGAAGCCTTGTTCGCTCCACTTGTTTAATCCATCTTCATCTTGTGTTGGCAGATAAAATCTCATAACTACGCCTTGTGCGAATAATTCTTGCAGTTGACTTGTGGTTGGCATGGGTGAAACGGCAAGATGAACGGGAAAGAAGATTTTGTCACTGCGATCGGAGACAATAATGCCGTTTGCCGGAAAGTTTTTGGAGCCGGCTTCGCGGGTTTTTTGATAAGAGATCAGTTCTTGCTCAACTTTTGAGATCCCCTCGTCATCGCGGATTGTGGCCGTGAATAATCCAAACGAAGTTAGCCCAATGGTAATGCAAACCGCAAAAAGTTTAAGCGTCCAGTGGCGCCAAAGCCTAGAGAAGATAAAACCGGCCGATACGGCAAAAGTGATGGAAATCGGTAATATGTATCTGATAAAGGAGTTGCCAATGCTAATCTCGTTTAAGCGTACATGATCTTGATAGATACCGTTTCCGTAAAAAAGAACGAGAATCGCCGGGGTCCAAGCAAGCGCCAGGATTGACCACCCTGATTTATCGCGCCAAAATTTTTCTTTATAGAGGATTAGAGCTGATCCAAAAACCAAACTAAGCCAAGGCAAAAAGAACCAGATAACGTAGTTTTTTAGATTCCACCAGATGTTGCGGGGGTGAAAACTGAACGGGAGAGCGGAAAAGATTGAGACCGCATCACTTTCGGCGGATACTTTTGACGAATCCCCTGTTGCCAGCTGAATCACTTCGGGTCTGATCTGATAACCGCTTGTGAACCATTTGCCGTAAGTATCGGCGCCGAGTTTGGCGCCGACCAACAGAACAAATATTAGAGGGATGAGGAAATGCGTCAAACGTCGAACGTCGCTCGTCGCACGTCCTACGTCAAACGTCGAATGCGGGGCTTGGTTAGTAGGTTTAGACAAAAAAGCGAGGATGATGACGGGAAGAATCCAGATGGCTTCGATGGGGCGGATCATTAGCGCAAGACCGGACAAAGCACCAGCGATCGGCAAACTGAACCTAACAAATAAGTCGTAGTACTTAGTCGTAGTCGTAGAGGCTTTAGAATTTGTTATCAAGAACCAAACCCAAATCATTAGACAGAGTTGGGTTGTTTGGGGGAAGGCTCCGCGGTTTATGTAGAGGATTATTGAGGGGAAGCTCATCCAGATAATAATGGTCATTAGTTTGACTGCTTGCGGCCATTTTTTGGGGAGTGATTTCCAAAGCGGAAAGAGTGTCAGTAAAGCTAAAAACGGTACAAAAAAGTTAAGCCCGATTAAACCAAAGAGTTTGTAGATGAAAGAGAGTATCAAAGGCATTCCCAGAAAGCCGATGGGTGCGACCATGTTTGTTTCGGGTACATAAACGAAACTGCGGGGATGGGCCCAGATGAATTTTGATGTAATTTCAGATGAAAAACTAAAAACGCCTTCATTCGCAAAAGTGATGGCGCTAATCATGTTTGCCGTTTCATCGGGGCTCATCCAAATACTAGAAGAGACCAAAGGCAGGCGTATCCAGGCCGTAAATAAGGCAAATATCAGGATGCCGGCGGATATCCACAAAATACCCCTTGTTTTCATAAAAATATGCTACATTGTTTTGCGTTTTTGTGCTAGGTTATAGAGTAAGGAAATAACCAATGACCAAGCTCCAATCATCAATAAATCATCAATCTCCAAGTTCCAATCACCAATCAATAACCAATAAATTACAAATTTGCATTAAGTTATGAAGAAATATTTAAAAATTTATATACAAAGAGTTTTGGCTGTATTTTTGCTGATGGTGCTCTCCATGCCGACCGGGCTTATGACTGCTCGCGCTGAAACGGGTTTAACTATTGATCAAATCGGTTTTAATCCTAATTTGATTTTGTCGGATAATGATATTTTTGATGTAAACGGGATGACTTATGATTATTTGGTAAATTTTGCACGAAGTAAAGGCACACTCGCAGATTTACAAGTAAAAGATACGGATGGCACCATGAAACCGGCTGTTGATGTTATTTGGAGGGTAGCCAATGTATATAAAATGAATCCAAAATACTTATTGGCGCTTTTACAAAAAGAACAGTCTTTGGTAGAGGATCCCGCCCCATCGGAGAGGCAGCTGGATTGGGCTATGGGTTACGGTGTTTGTGATTCTTGCAGTAAAGACGACCCTGATATTCAAGATTTTAAAGGTTTTGCCAATCAGGTTGAATGGGCATCCAGGCAACACCGAGAAAAATATTTAATGCAATTGCTGACTTTTGGATCCACAATAGCCGGTAAAGGCGTTGGGATTACTATGAATATCGATGGCATTGTAGTTACACCGCAAAACCAAGCAACGGCAATGCTTTACAGTTACACACCGCATATTCATGGCAATTTAAACCTTTGGAAAATCTGGCAAAGATGGTTTTCTTTAGCTTTTCCCAATGGCTCGATTGTAAAAACGTTGCCAAGCGGTGATACCTACCTCATCCAAAACGGTCAAAAACGAATATTTACATCGCCGGCCGTGCTTTTATCGATGACCGCACCAAATAAAATAATCGAAGCGAGCGACACTGATTTAACATCCTACCCTACCGGCGAACCTGTACGCTTTCCTAAATTTGCTTTGTTAAAATCACCAAATGGAACTATTTTCTTGAATGCATCAGATGGAAAAAGACGGATCGCCAATATGGAGACTTTTCGCCAATTTGGTTTTTCGGAAGATGATATTATAGAGGCAACCGAGGCAGAACTGGCAGAGTTGCCCGAGGCGGCTCCAATTAACGAACAAACCGTATTTCCGCAAGGTGCTTTGGTAAAGGCATCAGAATCGCCGGCGGTTTATTATGTGGAAAACAATAAAAAGTACGCACTGCAAGATGAAGTGTTCTTAAAAGTTTATTTTACACGCCGGCCAATTGTTAGCGTACCGCAATTAACCATCGATACTTATAACGATGGTGGTGTTTATAGGTTTCAAAACGGTGAGTTGGTTAAAGGAAGCGGGCCGGATGTGTTTGTAATTGAAGATGGCGAGTTACGATCCATTCCTTCGGAAGATGTATTTTTAAACATGGGCTGGAAATGGGAAAATATAATCACAATTCCCGATCGTGTACTTTTGACGTATAATCAAGCCGAGCCACTCGGTCAAACAAATTTAGCGGCAGATATTGATACTGAAAAAGTCTCTCAAGCGATAATAAATAACCTTAAAGAATAGTTCGTAAAGTTAAAAGTTCGTAAAGTTTGTAAAGAGTATTCTAAGTTACTCTTGATAAACTTGTTACTTTATAGACTTTAAACCAATGTTTGTATGATCGTTTTTGGTGCAATAATCCCTCACTCTCCACTTTTGATACCGTCTATCGGGAAGGATCAGCGCGAGAAGTTAAAGGTGACAATCGATGCGATTTCGCAAATAGAGCAAGCTCTATATCTGGCCAAACCGGAAACCATTGTAATAATCGGCCCGCACGGACCAAGATACCCCGATGCTTTCTCAACCAACATGGCAGGTTCTTACACCGGTACCCTAAAATCTTTTGGTGATTTTTCGACAACAATATCTGCCAAAAGCGATTACATGTTGATAGACAGAGCTCACAGAAAAATGCGCGAAGAAGATATCCCGTTTACTTTAACATCTTCCGAAGAACTGGATTACAGCTTTACGATTCCGATTCTTCTGCTAACACAGCACTTACAAAACTGGAAATTGATACCGATTTCGCCATCAATGATGGATGGAAAAGCGCATTATGAATTTGGGCGTCAAATAAAACGCGTTTTGCATATGGAAAAGCGCAGAGTTGCCGTAATTGCCAGCGCGGATCTATCACATAAACTGAGCGCGGATTCCCCGGGCGGTTTATCAAAAGAAGGTCAACAGTTTGACGAAATGATTCAAAAGACAGTCTTGTTGGATGATCCAACACAACTATTAACCATGCCTGCGGAGATTATAGAAAATTCGGGTCAATGCGGTTATCGCCCAATTTGCACATTGCTTGGCATGTTCGATAAGATGAATGTTGCACGCCAAATGCTAAGCTACGAAGCCCCGTTTGGCGTTGGGTACATGACAGCGAAGTTTGATATCGCTTAATATAGATTAAAGTTCATCAAGTCTAAAGTTCATCAAGAGTGGCTTAAGTTATTCTTGATGAACTGGTTACTTTATAAACTTTTAACTAATTATAAGGTTGTCCCGGTAAGTAAATAAAAATATTACATATGTTTATCTCTGTTATACCGGCTTTAAAGATGCCTTTTGGGCATTGTTTTTTTGATTATGAAGTTACAGAAGGAGCGGTACACATAGGCGATGTTGTCTTTGTACCGTTTCGCAACAAGAAAATTGCGGCTTTGGTGGCAAAGATATCGCCCACAAGTGAATGGGCGGGTAAAGCCATCAAAATCCCTGAGCCGCAAAAGTTACTAAAATTACCCGAGGGTGTTGCGGATTATTGCGTAAGCGCGGCCGCCGAAAGTTTTGTTTCACCGCCTACGATGCTGAATGCGTGGTTTAGGATGGTTCCGCGCCGGCACGCAACTGACGAAGCTCATACACCGGCACGAGATTCTCACTTGGCGAAAAATGCTAAAAAACACGAAACTCGATATCTGGTAAATCGCTACACTGATCCGGACGGAATAATACCTACAGTGATTAAAAATCAAGCGAATGGAAGAATCGTTGTTTTAACTCCCTGGCAAAGAAGGGCCGATTTTTTGTCGGCTAAACTGGCTTGCCCGGCGCTTCATGCAGATATGTCGGCGGGTGCGGCTTGGAAGGCTTGGACCGAATTTTTAAAGCAGACACATGGTGTAATAGTTGCCACAAGACTTGGCGCATGGCTTTCCTCTATTGCTGACATCGTGATAATTGATGAACCGGAGAATGATGATTACAAGCAAGATGAGTTGTCGCCACGATATGATGTAAGGCGCCTTGTTGCGCTTGCAGACACTTTTAATCCGGCTTTGCGGACAATAATGATATCAACGACACCAAACTTGGCAAATTATGCGACAGAACAAAAGTCTGAAGCCGCTCTGCTTCTGCCTGATGTAGAATTTCCAAGGTTGGATCCTAAAAACAGATCGTCTGTAGAGATGCTGACACCGGCGGCTTATAACGCTATAGAGGAAGCCGAGAAAAATAAAACACCCGTTAGAATTTTGCATACTGTTTTTGGTACTCGCGGGCGCGTTAGATGCGCAGATTGTGATTGGACGATGGAATGTAAAGAATGCGGAATAGGCATGTACAATATGCAAACTCATGCGCTGTGCCGAAGATGCGGTGCAAAATTTTACTTGCCTTCCGATTGCCCGCTTTGCCATTCAACTAATTTATCCAAAGCTGTTTTGGGATCGGATGGATTGCAAAAACTTTGTAAACAAGCATTTCCGACCGCAGATATTCGGGTTTTGGATTTACATGAATGGTTGCGCCAGGCTTTAAAACCGGGAACACTTTTGATTGTAACCAATGTTGCTTATATGGGCGGTTACGCAGAAGATATCAGGCGCCAGGAGAGGCTGGTACTTTCGTTTAGAAGATTGGCAGCTCAAGCGTGCGTCGCAAAATGTAAGTTGATAGTGCAAGGAACATCTCCACTCATTGATATCTGCCCTTCTTGGTTAAACGCCGAGGGAGTTGCCAAGACTTGGGAGTTAGAGATGATAGACAGGCAAGCTTTTAAATATCCCCCGGCTGTGAGGCTGGCAAAGCTAATAGTTCCGGGTAAGCTCGAAAACGCTGATGTGGTAAAATCTAAACTGGAGGCAATCTGCGAAAAAGACCCAAACTGGAGTTTTCGAGGCCCCTACCCTATTGAATATTGGTCAAAAACACGTGAACCAAGGTGCGTATTTCACATTCTCCCGCCCCCAAAAATGCCCCGCAAACAACTAATAGACGAGCTTTCGGTGCTTACAGCATTTGGCATCCTAGACCTTGACCCAATCGCATTTTTCTGCTAAACTACGGTATTGAGATAAAAGTTCATCAAGATTAAAGTTCATCACGAGCAGTTTAAGTTACTCTTGATGAACTTGCTACTTTAATCTTTAATCTATATTCATGTCCCCTGCCTACGAAGTTCTAACCTATAAAAACGCCTCGGTCCGAGAGCGGTCTTTAGAGGTGGATGCGGGTGAGATTACGACAAAGGAGTTTCAGGATTATTTGGATAAGTTGATTATAACAATGCACGCGGAGGATGGGATTGGGATTGCGTCGCCACAAGTTGGTATTAATAAAAGAGTTTTTATTGCACATATCAAACATCAAGATATTGCATTCATAAATCCGAAGATTGTTAAAACATCAGAAGCAACCGTTGAAACTGAGGAAGGGTGTTTAAGCGTGCCGCATGTTTATGGGATTGTTACCCGCCCAAAAAGAGTTACCATAACCGCATTGGATAGACATGGCCGTAAAATGGAGTTTGATCTTAAGAATACTGAAGCTGTTATTGTTCAGCATGAAAATGACCATTTAGATGGCGTGCTTTTTGTAGATAAGATGACCGAGGTGACGAAAGGAACTTATCCAATTACCAATTAAGAATTATGAATTAAGAATATCGGCGGCCTCCGTCATTTTTTTATTGTCTTAATCTTGATTAACAAACCGATTTACAACCAAATCAACATGATTATCCGTTTTATTCGTAGGGATAACCCTTGTGGTTATCCGTGCTTTGTCACCAGCATTCCAGTTCCGCCTACGGCGACAGTGCGGGCGATCACAAGGATACGCCCCTACGTTAATATTGTTTAAATAACCTCCTACAGTAATCAAGTAAATCAAGGTTCAGACAATAAGATAAATGATGATGCTAATTGTGAACGAGTACCGTGCGCATTAAGGTTCAAGAAAATATAAGTAATAAAAGACCCAGATTTAGATACTGGGGTCGAGAAGTAGGGAGGGTGTATTTGAAAAAGCGTACAACTCGCATTGGTTTTGCGCGGACGAATGTTCGGAATGAGCGAATTTTTAATACTTTCGCCTTTCGCCGGCATCGTATTTACTTTTACATGAGTTACATAGATAGACAGTACCGGTTTTATTTAGTGCAAACTTCTTACCACACCAAGTGCAAAATCTTTCCTTGGGAAACTTGTTGAGAAACATGTGTCCGCGACACAAACCGTTTCTGGTCATTCTTTTGCGGAATACAAACTCCGTACCGCAAACCAGACAATATTGTTTTGTTTTGGGTTTTGTGGCTTTTCTAGCCTTTTGTTCCAAAGTATCGTCGGCATCTGAAACTACCCGAGTTAACCGGGCATTAACCGTGGACTCTCGCCAGAATTCACCATATTGATTTTCGTACTTATCAGCATCGCCCAACTCTTTAAGTATCGCCTCTGCAACCAGAGTTCTTAATTTAGCTCAATAATTTTCATTTTTTATGTTTCCGGCTAGTCGTCTTAAGAAGTATTCTCGGTGCTGATAACCCTCTTGAGGCTTATACGCTACTTCTTGAGAGATTGCCTTCATATCCTCACTATCAGGATTAGCGCTGAGCTGAAGGCAGAATCCTGTTGGATCGCCCACTATAAACTCAGTTGTATTCGGAACTATTCTGCGTAGGTAGAATTCTTTCTTAGTTGGGTGATCGCTAGGTGTATATACTACAAGATAGAACACTCCAGGGTTTCTACCGGCAATAATTACACCTTTTTTTAATGGTGAGTTTCTAACCGAATCACAGATTTTTTTTGAATATGACTCAGAATGCATACCATATAAGTGCCTGTCTTTTAAATCTTCATCGGGCATTTTATATGCGCCCGATTTCTCTTTTCTTCTTAGAAGTAAAGTTTCATCTATGATTTTTGATAGTTGACTACGGCTTACGCCATCATCGATTTCGAGCCCTAAACTTTTGGCAAAGTTTATCTGTTTGACTGTGGGTTTTACGATTGCCATTAAACCACCTTATCTTTTTCGAGGTACGTGTGTTTTATACACTATTTTATAAAAAAGTCAATCTTTTAAAGGTTGAATATGTCTATTTGTAAAAATTATTTGAATTCATTTTTAAACTTTACAATTCCGCTAACAAATATAAAATTCTGAATATCAAAGTATTAAAAAACCTCACTTGAGTCGTGAGGTCGTGAAGTAGGGAGGGTGGGATTTGAACCCACATTTAGTATTCCCGATCCAGCTTTTTTTACGGTTATTAGCCGTACAGCTGTGATCGCGTAACCATACTTGCCTTACCTGTTGGCCACCTCCCTATATCAGTCTGGCTGATGAATGAGAGATTATATCAACACAAGATTTGTGTCAAGTGTAAACGCAGGCTTTTTTCCATTGAGTACAATGCTTGTTCCATAGCCTGCGGAGCTCCGGTTGTTCATTGTCGTTCTCGAGCGCCAAATCCCGATCATCTTTACCTTCAAAAACCATGCCGTCCCAGTATAGGGTTAGCTCGGATTCGGCAATCGGTTTTCCGTTTAGCTTGTTTACTTCATGAAGCCATCCACCAAATTCCGGAAATTCTTTATTTCCGTAAAATGCCCAAGCAGATAGCACATCCAATTCTACGAGAACATCATTAATTATCTCAGGCCAACAGATATCATCACGAGCTTGTTGAGACAAAACTCCCCACGGCGTCCAGATTGTGTAAGGCAAACGAAGCTGACCGCGTTTGCGCTCTCTAAACTTATGCAACGGTTGTACTCGAATTAGAAATCCTTGTTCGGTTCTGTGGCGAAAAAAGTTTACTTTGGATTGATCCAATCTTTCCACCAAAGAATAGGCTCTGCGCCCGGCTCTGTCTTCGTGAGCTTGAAAGACCCTGACAATATCGACGAGCTGAGTAAATACTTTATAACTCTTTGCAGCTTTTGAAATCATCTTCTCCCCTTTCGAAGTGCTAAAAAGTATTTGACCAGATTTTTTGTTTAATGTCAATCCCCGCTCCCACTTCCCACATTCTATACTCAATGCACCACCCTTTAATAAATGGCTCGGTTCTGCATATTCTTGCCCAATCAGTCAAATTTATGCAGGATTAGAGCCTATGCGAGGCCAAGTAATAACATATTATGAAAGACAAAGAATCGAACACTATCTGCGAGGCAAGATAAGCAGAAGACAAATGAGTGAATATTTAGTCCGTGACCATTCTTGTATTGTCCGTGAAATTAATCGCAACAAAGACCCGGATGGAATATATCGAGCCGAGTCAGCACAAAGGAAAACCGACCTTAGAAAAAGGAAGAAACATAAAAAGAAGTTAGAGACAGATGAAGATTTAAAACTATATACCATCAAGAAATTACAAGAAGGATTAAGCCCGGAACAAATAGCGG
>JARGGJ010000006.1 GCA_029210915.1 Patescibacteria group bacterium | reverse complement strand
GGGGTTTTTTAATCCATATATATTGACAAAACGCAATTTTTGTGACATGTTTGTTTTAGCTACATCTTGATATACTCAAGATGAAGGACAGGGCTCCTTAACAATAGAAAGAAAGGTAACGATCATGAATACCAAGCATTTTGCATTGTTTCTTATTTGCGTACCAATGATGTTTGTTAACCTCGCTTCGTGCGGGAGTGATGAGCCGAATACCGGAGCGACCGGCGGATCAGGCGGAGCTACTCTTGATGGAGGATCCGGCCAAAGCGGAGAGGGCGGTGCATCGGGTGCCAGCGCAAACACATGGAAAAAAGGTGTGGTTGGATCCTCGACCGGAGTAATTGCTTTAGCAAAAAATGCCGGCAACATCCAGGGTGTTTCACTTTCCGCGGTAACGGTAAAAACGCTAGACTCAACCATGGAGGATGCCGGGGATGCGGATGCCGAGTCACTGCCACAAACAGCGCCTGTTATCGATGGGCAAGAATTGGGAGAGGGTAACTTTGCTCAAATGATCTTGCCTGTACTTCCGTATCAAGCTAATGACGAATCGGCCATACCGCCGTTTACCATGGTGGTTAATGGTGACTGGAGTACGGGTGCGATTCAACATTTTGATACTTGGCCCAGTCCTGACATTGACATGTCGTGCTACACGCCATATCCCACATCGGTAAACGGCGTAGATATGAAGGCGTACAATGGCTTTACTATGGATACAGCCATTTGCTTGAATCGATGGTTCTTGGTTACCAATGGTTCGAATAAGGTCTGGGAGCTGTTTCCCGACGGTACTCGAGCAGAGATGGCGGATTTGCAAAAACCTCTTTCATCCATCATGTGCCACCCTCAGGGTTACTTGTTGGTTAGCTCACTCAGTACCTATGTTCAGGAAAACGGATTTCATGTGAATACTCCCTCCGAGGTGCACAAAGTTAATCTTGATGGCACCGCGGAACTCAAGGTCGAGATGCCCATGCCCGATGATTACGCAACGAACAACATGTTCGGCTTGTGTGGAGCGTATCCCGGAGTCTCACCCGAATACATCGCGCCCGGCATGAATATCTTCTTGATGATGCATCCGGACGGCTCACTTTTGGTTGGTGAAATGGGAGCACAACGGATTTATAAAGTTGATCCCGAAAACAATATCGACGAGTTTGCGGTTATGGACGAACTCACGATTGGAGGCATTCTTGCGCCTAACGAGGTGATCTATACCGTGCTCCCGCCGATGACCAATCAAACTCACGACATTGTTCACAAAGGCACAAGAATTCGCGCCTTTGCCGAAGGAGCTTGGCAAGACGTGGTAGAAGTTGGCGCATACGAAGCGTTTACGGGTAGTATGCAAAACTTCAGTCGCGGAACACCTTGCGCTGAAGATCCAAGTGGGATTTGTTATCAATCTCCGGTTGCATCGTTTAAGCTTGCCGCCGGTACAACTCCGATGCTTCTTATGACTGACCCAATTAAGGGTGAGTTAACGGCTATCCAACTCGACATGAACGGTTCGGATCCTAGCGATGCCGGAACAGCCGGCTCTGCCGGATCGAGTGGTTCTGCCGGTGCTTCGGGATCTGCCGGGACTGCCGGCTCTGCGGGAAGTGCTGGATCGGCCGGTGCTGGTGGAACTGCCGGAAGCGGTAGCTGATAACTCTGATTCGATTGTTTACAATCGAATCTACCCCCTTACTCAAAGGGGGTTTTTAAATCCATATATATTGACAAAAAGCAATTTTTGTGGCATGTTTGTTTTAGCTACAACTTGATATACTCAAGTTGAAGGACAGGGCTCCTTAACAATAGAAAGAAAGGCAACGAACATGAATACCAAGCACTTTGCATTGTTTCTCCTTTGCGTACCGATGATGTTCATTAACCTCGCTTCGTGCGGGAGTGATGAGCCTGATCCGGGAGCAAGCGGTGGGTCGGCAGGTAATTCCGGTGCTGGCGCATCGGCAGGATCGTCGGGTACTAATGGAGATGTCTGGCAAACAGGTAAAGTTGGTTCAGCCGGCAATGTGAAGACCATCATGAAAAACGGCGGGCCGGTTTTGGCTATCGATATCCAAGAGAATGCCAAGCCGATGATGAAAACCATGGATTGGGATCCGGACAGCGGATTACCTCCGACCGTACCAACGGTGGACTTTTCTGAAGCTACACCAAACAGCGTGTTGGTGATGGAAGTTCCGCCGTATTTGGACAGAGTCACGATGGATCCGGCTTATCCGCCATATACGGTATACATCCATCCGAATGGAACAGTAGAGGCGGTTCAGCATTATCAAGACTGGGAAACCGAACTAGCTACTCAATGTTACGGAACATACCCTGTCACAATCAACGGCGTAGATCTACAGTCGTTCGGTGGCATGGTGTGGGATGTGGCAAGCGGCTTGGGGCGCAACTTTGTCGTGACAAGCGCAGATGACTGCGTATATGAGATCTTGTCCAATGGCTCGATGGACGCATTGGCATGCGGTTTAGAAGGTCCATCTTCCTTGACAATGCATCCCATGGGTTATCTTCTTGTGACAACCTTACCGGGTTACGAAAAAAATCTCCCGAACTCTGTACCAGCGCAAGGAGTGAAGTTACTTAAACTTATTGTAGACAGCAAAGAACTAACAGAGGTTGCAACCTTGCCGGTTCCAGCTGACTACGAAACTGATCAGTCATTTTGCGACCAGTTTCCGTTTACGGACTATGCTTTGCCTACAACAATGCGCAATCCGGTTGCTCTCTTAAGCGACGGAAGCTATATGGTTGCGGATTCGGGCGCGAGCCGGATATATAAGATCTCGTCAGACGGTTCCTCCATAGAGGAACACGCACCAGTCTCAATTTTTGTGACAGGCTTAACTGTTGCACCAAACGACGTGCTTTATGGCGTTTTTCCACCCATGATTGGTGATAAGCTGGATGGGAACGGCCAAGAGATTGTCAAAGGACCCAAGCTCTCTGCTTGGAATGAAGCTGCAGATGAGTGGGTAGAAATCGCAGAGCTTCCAGGATACACAACATTTGGAGGCGAGCTAAGTTGGACAAATTATGCCGTACCCTGTCCGCAAGACATGACTGACAATGGATACCAGCAGTGTTTGGTGCCCATGGGCATCTTCATGAAACTGATTCCAGGTCAGACCCAAACCAATCCTTACATCATGATCAGCGACCCTGTTACTACTCGGATCTTCCAGGTAGTGCTGAACTACGGAACTGATCCCGACGCGGGAGCAGGAGGTTCATCCGGTGCTGCGGGTTCTTCAGGATCAGCAGGTTCGGCGGGTACTGCAGGCTCTGCGGGAACTGCCGGTTCAGCTGGTACAAGTGGAGCGTCCGGTTCGGCGGGAACATCCGGTACTGCCGGCGCCTCCGGAAGCGGTAGCTGATAACTCTGATTCGATTGTTTACAATCGAATCTACCCCCCTTTACTTAAGGGGGGTCTTTTTTTACCAAGATTTTCAGGATGACCGTGATTAGCAGGATTACATTCAAGTAATATTTAGTTTTTTTACGTACTAATACTTAAATATTTTAAATATAGAAATAATCCTGTAAATCATTCGAGATTAATCCTGATAAATCGTGTTTAACGCGATAAATCCCGGTTCAAAAATAAAAACACGGTGCTGACAGGTCACCGTGTTTTTTTGGGCGCCTTTTCCATGCCGTGAAAAAGATGCCCCTAACCTTTTATTTTAAACACCGTTTTGTGTTGTGGATGTTGCAACATCACCACCGGTGACAGGCCAAGTGGAGGATGCGGTAACATCCGTTTCTGTTGTATCAGTACTTGATACCATGGTTGTGGAACTCGTCGCTGGTTCTGGGTCGGAGATTACCGGATCGGTTTCTTGTATAGGTTCAACTTCCGGTTCGGGTTCGGGATCCGGTTCGGGCTCGATGGGAGTGTCTACCTGGCCGGTGAGAGTGTCTATTTCAGCTATGGTGCCATCGGAAAGAATTACTTTGTTGCCTTTGGGAAGTTTAATTTCGTAGTAAATCAGCAAGTCAAAAGATTGCTCTTCGGATAAAACAATAGTAAAGCCGTTGTCTTTTACATTGGTTACATTGCACGAGCCGTTGACACTGCCGTAAGGAGTGATGATGACCGAGGGGAAGGCTCCGAGGCTGTCGAAAGAAATATTAACCTCTTTTTGACCGGCTTTGATCATGGCAAACTCCATAACTCCGGGGATTTCCGCGGGTTGCTCCGGCCCATATGTAACCGTGGAATAAGTATTCTCTATGTTGTTGTTTTGGCCGATAGCTTGAACGAATACGCTAATTAAGCCTTCTTCGGGAGAACTGTATGACTCTAGCGCCATACCGATAACGTTTTCACCGGGTTTGGCTTTGGCACCGACGCCGGGAATGTGGGTGGCTGTAATGTAATCACCGGCTTGGATTGCGCCGTTCATTGTAGATACGCGCGTTGGAACACGGCCGGCGAGCGCAACAGGATACCAGCCTTCGTAATGACGGCCGGTAACAAAACCCGGTTTAGTGGAAACGATACCCAAGAGAGGTTCTGTGGGCGAAGTTGCGCGTTTTACAAGATTGACGCCGGTTGGATCTGCAGTGACGAGATCACCAGGAATCAACTCTTCTGATGATTCGTAACGCTCGGCATAATCGTATGTTGTTTCCGTTTGCCAACCATCGGCATTTGTAGCGATGTAGGTTGAAGTTGGCGACAGTGTGTCATCGACAAAGATGTAGGTTGAAGTTGAGGCTTCGCCGTTGACCTTGGAACCAAGGTATAATCTACGGCCTACGTGAAGATCGCCGGATACGCGGACATCGCCGGAGTTTGAGATGGTGAGTAAGTCTTTTGTAAAGCCGGTTCCGGTTGTGTAGATGAATTTGAGTTCTGAAGATGTTGCGCTGATTGTATTGTTAAAGGCATCAAATGATGTTGTGATTTCTTGAGCCGTATCTGTGTTCCAAGCTGATCCTTTGTAGCTAAATGTGAATGAATCAAAAGCTTGAGTTGAAGATGTGGCGATGCCTTGTGATGTGATGGATACGCCTTTGTAGGCAATGTTGCCGTCCATATCAACTTGCATGAAGGGTTCTGAGGTTGTTGCAAAGTTTGGATCTATGGCTATGCCGTTCCAAAGAGGTGAGGAGGAGGCGTAGAGTTCTTGAGTTGCGTTGACTAGAGGAACTGTGAATTTAGCGTAATCAAGTCTATAATAATCATTTGGATTTTCCGGATAACCTAAACCGCTAAAGTTTACACTCAAATCATTCATAGCTGCCTCAACTTCCTGCGCCACAAAACCATCTTCCAGCACTCCCGCATGAGCCATGTTAGAAGTTGTAGTATATCTGAAAGTTCTTACTCGAAGTTTATTTATAAAGTCAAGACCCAGATTACTGTCGTTGATATCGTATTTCAATCTTGAATCAGACCAATTATTCCAACCACTTGATCCACCAACAGTTTGACCATTTCCGATCATTGCTCTATCTGAAGCGCTTACTGTAGCAAAACTTCCAAAAGCACTGGCATTGGTATAATTTCCCGTAACATCAGAACCATATCCAACTAGTGTACTATTTCCAGTATAGGTTCCGGTATCATTACCCGCATGATAACCAACAAACGTGTTAGCACTCCCCGTTTGTAATAAATCACCCGCATCGTTACCAATCATAACATTCCAATCACCAGAGGAGATTACATCCCCGGCACGGGTACCGATAGCCAAATTTTCTAAACCGGTGGAGTTTGCAACACCCAAAGCGTTATAACCAATGGCTATATTTTCACCAGCGGTCGTTTGTGAATCTAGGGCTGCATACCCAATAGCAACATTATAATCGCCCGAAGTAATTGAACCACCGGCACCATAGCCTAATGCGGTGTTATAATGACCTCCGCCGGATAATCCATCCAAAGCATATGAACCTATGGCGGTATTATATGAATCAGTTGAACCATTTGTGCCATTAAGAGCATTATAACCAACTGCGGTATTATATGTACTGCCTTCTGTATAATAACCGGATCTACCACCAATCAACGTATTATATGACCCTGTTGTGATATCTCGTGATGAATCATCACCGATTGCAACATTATCATTACCTGTGGTGATACCGGACATCGCATAATAACCGATACCGACGTTTGAACTATTCGAGTTATTTGCTACACCGTAGCCTGCATAATGCCCTAAATAAACATTATAATTACCGGTTTGGTTATAATTCATTGAGTTTGCACCTAATGAGACATTGGCCGTGCCAAGGGTTAGGTTTGTAGAGGCATTATATCCAACGGCGGTATTGTAATTTGGTGTGGTTAACGCACTTAAAGTACCATAGCCAATACCAACATTGCCATATGACGAAGAGCCAATCGCATCCAGCGAATATGTACCAATAGCAATGTTATAATAAGAAGCATAATCAGCTGTACCGGCCAGTGCATTACGACCAATGGCAATGTTATCAGTTCCGGTTTGGCTATAATATAATGCAGAATAACCTATACCGATGTTGTAATCACCGGTTGTGTTTCTAGCAACGGAATTAGATCCCAATCCTACATTACGAATACCCGAAGAATTTAAATACAATGCACTGCTACCAATTGCGGTGTTCTGATAGCCGGTTGAATTACTATATAAAGTACTCTGACCTATCGCGGTATTATCATCACCGGTTGAATATGAAGCTGAAGTTCCGTAGAGTGCATTATAACCAAGTGAAGTATTATTATCTGCCGTGCTTCCCAAGCGATATGATGACTGACTCCCCACTGCTGTGTTACCAAATCCTCCATTCATGAGATAAAGCGTATCAGCACCAACCGCTGTATTATTATCACCATATTGGCTAGCGGTTAAAGCGGAAGATCCCAAGGCAGTATTATAATAACCGGTAACATTGGCATCAGCTGCATTATAGCCAATGGCAGTTAATTCAATTCCACCTGTATTTAATGACCCCGCTCCACTTCCGATGGCCACGTTATTACCCGCGGTATCATTTGCTAAAGCATTTTGACCGATAGCGACATTACTGTTGCCAGTAGAACTAGCAGCTGCATAGTAACCAATGGCTACAGTGAAATCAGCGTCTGTTGCAGACATCATAGAATAATTACCAATCGAAACATTGTTCGACGCCGTGCCAGAGATATCCCTCATGGATGCACTGCCCATTGCGATATTTCCTGCTGAAACAGTAGCGTTACCCAATGCATCATCGCCTATTGCGATGTTATAAGTACTGCCTGTTATTGACCCGGCCGCATTGTTACCCAACGCAATATTATTATAACCGGTGGTTAAACTAAACAAAGCTTCATATCCTACAGCTGTATTACTAGCGCCGGTTGTTAGTTTGCCAAGCGCGTAAGCGCCAATTGCGGAATTATAATTAAACTCATAGGTTCCTCCAATAGTATTGGCGCTCAAAGAGCGATATCCCACACCAACGTTATAACTGCCAGTATCTAACCTATATCCAGCTAAGCCACCTAATACAGAATTGTAATTACCAGAAGTTAGCTTACCTAAAGCACCGGACCCTATGGCGTTGTTGTTTAAGCCATTGGTTGCACTACCTAGACTAGCGTTACCTAAAGCTACATTTTGAAAACCACCTATATTGCTTTGAAGCGCATTCAAACCAACAGCTGTATTCGAAAACCCTGTTGTATTATTTTTTAAACTATAATAACCAACTGCAGTATTAGAAGCACCGCTAGTTATGGCTTGTAAAGAGAAATTTCCTATCGCGACATTAAATGAAGCATCAGCACTTGCGCCAGCCAGCATACTTCTGTATCCCATTGCCGTATTGTGATTACCTGCCAATAATTGATATCCAGCAGCTGACCCGTTAATTGTGTTATAGCTACCTTCCAAACTATAAGCCGCTGAATCACCCATGATTGAGTTATGATCTCCATGAGAATTGCCATATAAAGATCTGTTGCCTATAGCTGTATTTGCAAATCCGTCATTATTCCCGTACATGCTTTCTGCACCAACACCTGTATTTCTATAACCTATGGAATTTTCATATAAACTTTTGTAACCCAAGGCGGTGTTAGAAGCTCCTGATGTTAGAGTTATCATTGAAGATGCACCAACTGCAGTGTTATAACTTCCTGTGCTTCCACTTAAGGCAAATAAGCTGCTATCACCAATGGCAGTATTGTAACTTCCACCAGCATAGTAACCCGCGGAACCACCCAAGCCAGTGTTATGGTGACCACTCGTAAGACTGTAAAATGCATGATCACCAACAGCTGTTCCGGGTGAAGCCCAAGCGTTCTCAAAACTATGCGCACCTATCGCTACGCCATTTGTATTTGCAATTGAGTATAGCGCTTTATAGCCAACAGCAACGGCTTCATCTACAACTCCACTTTGATTCCTCATTGCGTATGTACCCACGGCTACATTCCTAGTACCTATTTGATTAGTGTACATGCTCTCAAAACCAATGGCTGTATTCGAAGCGCCTGTAGTATTGGAATACATAACAGAAGAACCAAGCGAGGTATTGTAACTACCTGTTTGCGTGTTCTGCATTGAACGGGAGCCTAAAGCGGTATTGTAATTACTAACGTAAGGTACACCCGGGCCACCGGCAAAACCTGTCCAGGCACCTACAAAGGTATTCTCGTCACCACCGGTTCCTCTACCTGCTAAAGCGCCAATAGCAACGTTATAATCTCCGGTTTGAGGTGCATATAATGCGTAGTAACCTAAACCTGTATTACCGTTGCCGCTTGTGTTTCTATAACCAGCCCTGCTGCCGATGAAGCTGTTTTGTGTACCCGAGTTTAGTATACCGCTTTGCACACCCATAAAAACATTTGCGTCATGATCCGTATGAATTTGACCAATCACAGAACCTGCCGAATTTTGAAAAACTATAAGCGGATTAACATTGCTTTGTGAAGAATATGCTTTTACGGTTAGTTGTTCGGTATTAGCAGTGCCTAGCAACGTTAAACCTCCATCAGTCCCCAGAGTAGCTCTTGAAGTCCCATTAGTCTCAAAAGATAGCGTATTGTTATCGTTTGTACCTAGTACTGCTGCCGTACCAAAACTATTACCCCCCTGCATAAATGCCATAGCTGATGTTAAATATGTTGTAGTATCCCAAGTTAGCGTGCCGGTGCCACTATTTCTTAATATTCCGGATGCATTCGCGTCGGGCCAAGTGTAAGTAACATCTTTGATTTTTACAATGTCACCACTGGTGTTGACCTGGAAAGTACCCCCGCTGCCAACTGTAAGTAATGAAGCCGGAGAAGTGTTACCTATTCCAACGTTACCACCCGCTGCAACGGTAAAACGTTCATTGACACCAGCTGTACTATCTTCTCTAACCCAGAAATTAGCATCATCTAGACCGTAGTACCACTTCTTTGATGTCCCTGTATCTTCGAGTTCAATGAATGGAGTGACTCCAGAAATTTTTTGTGTTCCGGAAATATGCAAAGTTCTTTCGGGTAGAAGAGTACCAATACCAACTCTTCCATCTCCTCTAAAGATAACCCGGTCTGTAGGAGCACCGGAATTGGTCATGTTAAATATAAAACTTGATGAACTTTCATTGTTAATGCCTAAAGAACCATCATTTTCCGTTACAACTTTAATACGTGCCTCATTGATACCATTATTGGAGTCTAAATTTTTAAAAAGTATTGCATTACCCTCTATACTTCCAAAATCACCTCGATAAGTCTCCAGTGTTAACATGTCTTCGACGACATTATCAATTTGATTATTATAAATGTGTAATTTCGAATTCGGTGTTGATGTCCCAATACCAACATTGCCTGTATTATCGATCACAAAACGTTGAGCACCTCCACCGGTAACTGCCGAGCCTAAATCACTGATAAAGAAGTAACCATCATTTGTACCGGTAGCGTTTACACCAAAGAAGAAGGTTTTCCAGGGATCAACACCGTCGTATCGATGCAACATGAACGAGGCTGAATCAGAGGAACGATCCACACGGATAATACCATCGGCAATATGCAATTCTCTTGCGGGCGCGCTTGTGCCAATACCAACTTTACCGCTTGTATCAACTGTTACCTTTTCACTTCCTCCAACATCCGCAATCGTAAAGTACCCGCTGGCGTTTTGACGTAAATTCCAGGTTGATGCGCCTATGTATGTAGAGCTTGCCCAAATATCTTTCCAACGATTAGATGAAGAACCGAGGTCGTATGCCAAGTTTGTATATGGGCCTACATTACCGCCAACGGTTAAGGCAAAATCTTGAAGCCAATCAGCTGCTATAGCCGTGTGTGTTGCGTTTTTAATCAATAATGCGGTATTCAGTGAATCGTCACCTACGAAAAACAGACTGTTGGCCTTGGCTGTGGGATAGAACGTGAATGCAGGATAAGATCCCGGTGTTGCTGTCATTACGGCAGATGTTGCAAAGTTGATTGATGTACCTCCGACACCGCCAAAATATGCGGTTGATGATACGTAGAGGTTGTTCCAGGAATTGGATGCTTTGCCTAAATCATAAGCATTGTTTGCTAATGGATAAAGGTTACCGGTTGTATCCAATACTACACGAGTCGCGTTATTTGTTCTGAAATTCAAAGCAAAACCATCATTGGTACCAAGGTCTCCCGTGTTGCCAAATGTGTTACCTCCATCAACAAAGGCATTTCCAAGTGAAGTTAAATACCCTGCATTATTTGTCCATTGAGAGATATTAGCTGATGCAAAGTCACCGGTATCTAATCCTGAAACATCCAAAACACCTGCGTTTGATAATGTACCATCACCGCTCATGAGGACTTCTGCTGCTGCACCGGATACATTACCTACCCAGAGTCTGGCATCTGTTAGAGAAGTACCCGGGATGGATAATGTAGTGCCGGTATGGTTGTGACTATCGTTAACCACAGCTACCTCACCCGTGTTGGACATGGTGGCATCGCCCGACATGGCTACTGCGGTTGCTTGGTTTGAGGCATTACCCACCCAGAATTTGGTTGAGTCTAAGGAAGTGCCCGCTACCGCTGTTAAATATGTTGCCGGATCCCAAGTTAGTGTACCGCCGGTGTTGCGCAATAAACCGTTGCTTGATGCGCCCGGCCAAGTATATTCCACTGTATTTAAAGTTGTTGTTCCATCAACACGCAAGTTGCCATATGATCTCATGGTTCCACCTTGAACTGTACCAGTTGCGTATAAAGCACCATTTAGATACGCACTACCCCAACGATTTGCCGTGGCAGTTAAACCCAGATTATATGTATTTGCGTTTGGAACTAATGCGGAACCAAAGCGACCCGTAGCTGTGATGATGTCACCTACTGCATTACCTAAGCCAACTGTGCCATTTAGTGTAGTTGCACCATCAACTTGTAGTGCTCCATATGACCTCATGGTTCCACCTTGGATGGTGCCTGTGGCGTATAGATCTCCTAAATATGCATCATTCCATCTTCTTGAGGTTGAGCCTAAATCATAGGTTAATGATGTTGTTGGTAAGATATTACCCGTAGAAGAAACACCACCAACACCGATTTCATTGCTTGTGATGTTACCCTCGGTTGTGACTTGGTCGAGGTTTGGGGTTGCTCCGGTTATTTGTACTCCGTCTACATATAAATTTGTAGTTGATACGTAGTTTAAAGCATCAATGTTGGTTGAGGAGACGTTTACTGCGTAAATATTTTTCCAGCGCAATGCGGAAGAACCCAGTGAATACGTATTATCAAGAGACGGTATTAAACCGGAGCCAAAGTAACCAGTAGCAGTAATTGTATCTCCTGTTGAGTTACCTAAGCCAACGGTGCCATTTAGTGTAGTTGCACCATCAACTTGTAATGCTCCATATGACCTCATACTGCCACCTTGAACTGTACCAGTTGCGTATAAAGCACCATTCAAATATGCAGTGCCCCAACGATTTGCTGTTGTAACTAAACCCAGATTATAAGTATTTGCGTTTGGAACTAATGCGGAACCAAAGCGACCCGTAGCTGTGATGATGTCACCCACTGCATTACCTAAGCCAACTGTGCCATTTAGTGTAGTTGCACCATCAACTTGCAGTGCTCCATATGACCTCATACTGCCACCTTGAACCGTGCCTGTGGCATATAGATCTCCTAAATATACATCATTCCATCTTCTTGAGGTTGAGCCTAAATCATATGTTAGTGATGCTGTTGGCAAGATATTTCCGGTCGAAGAAACTCCGGCGACGCCGATTGCATTACTTGTGATGTTACCCTCGGTTGTGACTTGGTCGAGGTTTGGTGTGGCACCGGTTATTTGAACTCCATCAACGTAAAGGTTGGTGGTGGAGACATAACCCAAGGCATCAATGTTGGTTGAGGAGACGTTAGCTACATTTAAACCGAGCCAGCGATATGAGGAGTTGCCTAGGTTATAAGTATCCGTGATATAAGGAAGTAAATCTGAATCGACACGTCCGGAAAGGGAGATATCAGTAAAGGTAGAGGTCGCGGATGCATTTAGTGTACCTGCTATATTTGTGTTGCCTTCGCGATTAACTGAAAAAACGTCTGATCCGGAGTTAGCACGAATTAAATAATCATTTGTATCAGATGTACCGGATGTGTAAACACCTAGGACTGTTCTAACTGCACTGGCTGAATTATTCCCCCCTTGATGTAAGGCAAATAGGTCTCCACCTGTTGTAGCAACAGTATTGGAAGCATATTGGCCCTGAAGCATTTCGGAATTATAAGCGTAAGGTACGGCAGATAAGCGTTTGCGAGGAGTCATTTCAGTGTCTGCGCCGACAGTGATGCCTAAATACAAAGAATCATTATTAAAAAATCCATCTGAAAATTCGTTCATACCAGCTCCAACATCACCCAGTAAAATTGAAAATAAACCACTTTGAACAGAAACTGAAACAGCGCTCGGCGAACCGGTAGTTCCATTTGCTGTCCATAAACGAGTACCAGCTGATGCGGTATCGTAAAGACTAAAAATAATGTCATAATCACCGTCTGCAACTAATTTACCATCCGCGTCCATTAATTTTCCTTGGTAGTTGATTGCGTGACTGATGCCCTCGGCGGCATAGGCTGCGTTAACACCAAACAGTTCGTTGACAGTGACTGATCCGAAGCCAAAAAGTGAGCCAAGTACTTGCGCCATAACCATCGTGGCGTAAATAAAAAGCCTCGCGTTCATCGCGGAGCGTAGTCTGTCTGTAAAGTTTTTGTTTCCCTTTTGGGACTTGGTGTTTAACGGCATGTTGGTTTAGCTGGGCAGATTTCTAATTTTTGTTGCCCACGCGATTTGGTTTCATTGGTTTACCTGTCAGTTTGGTTTGCCAATGCGTACCCTGATTAACAGGATTTTAGGATTTTTAGGATCGTTGATTTTTGTTTTTGCCGTTTTTTACCAGGATTACCTTGATTTTGGCTCAAGGATTTCCAGGATTGTTTACCCCGTTTAACTGAATTCATAGAATTGACGAGGTATTTGAGAAAATTGATTTTTTTTATTTGTGTTGAAAGAAAAAGAACAGGTATTCGTGGAAAGATTTGCTGTGTCTAAACAAAGCTTTCTACGCTTAGGCCTGTTCTCCTTTGCGATATATAAATACTAACTCATATATACGGCTTTGTTTTTTTAGCTAAAGAAAGAGAAAAAGTTTGTGGATATAAAAAAAAGCATCTGTGAACAAAATGTTTTATATATACAAAATCTCGAACAGCTGTTTTTGATCTCTGTTTAATATTTTTTACTTATACACAAAATACACAGGTTATGCACAGGCTTATGATTTTATGGTTTTTTGTTTTTGTTTAGCTGTTTTTGTTACATGTTTGCCGTTGTTGTGGATAAATCTATATTTAGATTTTCAGGTTGTGTTTGCTCATCCGGAGCCGGGTTTTCGACAGGTTCAGTGGGTTCTTCGGCCGGTGTTTCGGGTTCTTCGATTGGGGCAGAGTCGGGTTCAATAGTTGGTTCCGGTTCTTGGGTTTCGGGATAAACAACTGTACCGGTAAGCTCATCCATTTGTCCTGTTTCACCGCTGGAGAGGTTTACATCTAAAGTTGTAGGCAGGGTTACTTCGTACGAGATCATGAGGTCATGCGCTTGCTCGTTCGAAAGTACGATAGTGAACCCGGTATCCTTAACTTCCGATAACCAATATGAACCGTCCATGCTTCCGTACGGAGTTAGTTTGACAAGCGGGAATGCATTAATGCTTGCAAAAGTTACTTTTACTTCCTTGGAACCGGCAGTGATTACCGCAAAACCTTTAATGTTTACTTCGGCAAGAGGCTGTTCCGGACCATAAACTATAGTTGTATTTGATTCTTGGCTTGTGCCAACACTCTTTACAAAAACGCTAATCAAACCCTCTTCTGATGATGAATATGGTTCCAGAGCAATACCAATAACGTTGGATCGATCCTCGGTTTTAACGCCAACACCGGGGATATCTGATGCCGTAATGTAATCACCGGCTTGGATTGCGCCGTTTTTTGTTGATACGCGAGTAGGAACACGGCCAGCCAGCGCAACAGGATACCAACCTTCGTAGTGCCGGCCGGTAACGAAACCCGGTTTGGTGGAAACGATACCCATAAGCGGATCTGCCGGCGATGTGGCCCGCTTAACTTTGTTGATTCCGGTAGTGTCTACGGTTACAAGATCACCGGGAATCAAATCTTCACTCGATTCATAACGCTCGGCGTAATCGTATGTAGTTTCTGTTTGCCAACCGTCGGCATTGGTTGCGATGTAAGATGATGTTGGTGACAAGGTGTCGTCTACAAAGATGTAGGTTGAGGTTGAGGCTTCTCCGTTGACCTTGGAACCAAGGTATAATCTACGACCTACGTGAAGATCGCCGGAAACGCGGACATCGCCGGAGTTTGAGATGGTGAGTAAGTCTTTTGTAAAACCGGTTCCGGTTGTGTAGATGAATTTGAGTTCTGAAGATGTTGCGCTGATTGTGTTGTTAAAGACATCAAATGATGTTGTGATTTCTTGAGCCGTATCTGTGTTCCAAGCTGATCCTTTATAGCTAAATGTGAATGAATCAAAAGCTTGTGTCGAAGATGTGGCGATGCCTTGCGATGTGATGGATACGCCTTTGTATGCGATGTTGCCATCTTGGTCAACTTGCATGAAAGGTTCATCCAAGGCTGTAAAGTTTGGATCAATTGATACACCGTTCCACAGAGGTGAGGAGGAGGCGTAGAGTTCTTGAGTGGCACGAATAAGAGGAACTGTTAATGCACCGTAAGCAATACTTTTTAAGCCATCTGGATCACCACCATCTTCAGCCGGATCATTATACCCACTAAAAGTAACCCCCATGTCGTCCATGGTTGCTTTAACCTCATCCGCGATTAATCCATCATAAACCTTATCTCCGGCAGTGGGGCTGTGGGATGCTTTATATGTATATTTAACGGGTCTTAATTTATTGATAAATGACAATCCTAAATTTGTATCGTTAATATTTTCTTTAATTCTGACATCTGAATAAGTTAAAAATGAAACCTGTCCTCCGATCCAAGTAACACTTGTATTACCAACATGAACCCTGTTTGAACCTATTACATTAGCATTGTAACCCAAGGCCATTGCATTGGTATACGCTCCGGATGCACGAGATAAATAGCCAAGAAAAGTATTATAATTAGTTGTTGTAATACCTGAACCGGCTCCATTACCTACAGCGGTATTGTAATCTCCGCTTGTTAAATTTACAAAAACACTCTCGCCTATGCCTGTATTAAGAGTACCACTAGTTAGCGCGCCCATCGCGCTATAACCGACGGCCGTGTTTTGACCAACGGTTCCTGTAAAATTTGTCATTGCGGCATAACCGACAGCTACATTATATCCTGCTGAACTTGCTGCATTCATGGCCGTAGCGCCAATTATTACATTTAAATCACCCGTATTACTATAACCGGCATTGTATCCAACGGCCGTGTTGTAATTTCCGTTAGTCAAGGTATACAAAGAACCTGAACCTAAAGCTGTGTTATAACTTCCACTGTCTAAACTTCTTAAAGACCGATAACCAATACCCGTGTCATCAGTTACGGATGTATTAATGGTATATCCGGATTCATGACCGACAAAAGTTGAATTAGCTATGGTTGATGCCGTGCTACCTCCCGCTGAATTTACCCCAATGGCAACATTGCTGCCACCTGCCGTTATATATCTAAGTGCATTGGCACCGATTGCTACGTTGTAAGGAGTTGTTTGATTGCTGTACAGCGTATTAACGCCTAAAGCAGTATTATAAGCACCCGATGTATTGTTGTATAAAGCGTTCGCACCAAAAGCCGTTTGATAACTGGCGTTATTATTGAGTAACGCCTCATAACCAACAGCGGTCACTTGTACGGCCGTCGTTAAAGCACCGGCAGAGTAATAACCAACAGCCACGTTAGAGTCACCACCATTGGAAGCCATCAATGAATACGCACCGACAGCCGTATTATTGTGATCGGCTGTATTTTGATATAAAGCGAATGGGCCAACCGCAACATTAAACGTACCGCTTAAATTATCATTGGCTGCATAATAACCAAAAGCCGAATTATAATTACCGGTGGTAATATCCTGCAAAGTATAGGAGCCTACTGCGGTATTACCGCTATGATTGTTTAATAACGTACCCACCATGGATAGATAGCCCATCGAAGTATTATAATTGCCGCTTTGATTATGTTGTGACGCCTGGTAACCAACCGCGGTATTACCATCACCTACACTGTTACCATAACCTGCCGAACTGCCCAAGAAACTGTTGTATACTCCACTGCCTATAGTATTAGAACGACCCGTATTTATACCCAGAAAAACATTGGAAGCGTTATCCGAATGTAAGGATACCAATCCTGCACCGGATGAGTCTGTTAAAAGAACCAGTGGATTAACATTGGACTGCGAGACATTAGCCTTAACCGCTAGTTGTATGCCATTAGTGGTTCCATTTAATACCAATGCTCCTGAAGTGGTCAGTTCCATTCTGGATGTACCAGCTGTTTCAAAACTCAAACTATAAGCATCATTAGTTCCCAAAACCGCCCCCGTCGTAAAGCTGTTTCCCCCTTGAACAAAAGCATTAGCTGATGTTAAATAACCGGCATCATTGGTCCAGTTTGAAATGTTTGAAGAAGTGAAATCAGCTACGGACAGACCCGAGATAGTCGAGGCGGTGTGAGTATGACTATCGTTATTAACCGTCAATACACCCGTATTAGAGATTGAGCCGTCGCCGCTCATGGCAACCGCCGCGGCTAAGTTAGAAGCATTACCTATCCAGAGATTAGCAGAAGTTAGTGATTGACCGGCCACGCCTGTGATATACCCCGCGTCGTTGTTCCATTGAGAAACAGCATTGGAGGTAAAGTCTGCCGGGCTTAAGCCGGAGATTGTTGAGGCGGTGTGAGCATGACTATCATTAACCACAGTTACCGCACCCGTGTTAGACATAGTGGCATCGCCCGACATGGCTACTGCGGTTGCTTGGTTTGAGGCGTTGCCGACCCAGAGATTTGTTGAGGCTAAGGAAGTATTTGCGACTGCTGTTAAGTATGTTGTATTGTCCCAAGTTAGTGTACCGCCGGTGTTGCGCAATAAACCGTTGCTTGATGCGCCCGGCCAAGTATATTCAACTGTATTGAAAGTTGTTGTGCCGTCGACTCGCAAGTTGCCGTATGATCTCATGGTTCCACCTTGGATTGTGCCTGTGGCATATACGTTGCCCGAGAGGTAGGCGTCAGAGAATCTACTGCCGGTTAAACCAAGGGAACCGGCTGCGTTTGGATAGACGTTGTTGCCCGAAAGTACGAGGTTGGAAGTGCCAAGTGTATTGGCATCAGACCAATAAGAAACTCTGTTGGCTGTACCTGTCATGGCCGAAGGCGCGCCGGATCCATTACCTTTAAGTACACCGGTTAGCGCACCTGTACCGGCAATGGCTGTAGCACCTTTATAGAGGATGCCTCCGGTGGCTACACCGGATAAGTTGGCATTGGTACCTCCATAGGTTAAGCCGAGGGTGCCCATGGTTGGCGCTCCTGTACCTCCGGAGATAACCGCCATGCCGGCTGTGCCTGCGGATGTGAATGTAAGTTGATTGGAAGCGCCGTAAGCTAAGCCTCCATTGGTGAAGTTGGAACCTGTTAGAGTAGTAGCTGCGCCTGTTCTGCCCATGGTTAAGCCTGTTTGAGTTGTACCACCAATAGTGAGAGTACCGGCCGCACTGGTATCGATGTTTCCACCCGCTTGCAAACGGATATTACCTCCAACAACAAGTCTTTCGGCGGGATTTGTATCATTAATACCAACATTGCCCGTGGAGAGAATCGTAAATCTTTCGTTGCCCGAATTACTTAAAGTAAATCTGCCGTTATTAGCTTGAGCCAAATCCCAGGTTGATGTGCCAACATGAACTTCTGCGCCCCAAATATTGTTCCAACGATTCGCAGACGATCCTAAATCATAGCTGATGTTAGTTGCCGGCAATATGTGACCCGTTGATGTTACACCCGCTACGCGAACCGGGTTGGTGGTGACATAGCCTTCGTCCGTGACGTCTTGAAGATTTGGAGTTGCGCCTGTGATTTGTGTACCGTTGACGTAGAGGTTGGTGGTAGAGACATAGCCAGAAGCAAAAAGATTAGTCGTGGTGACTGTGCCTGTGAAGTTGCCGTTGACCGCAAAGAGGTTGGCCCAACGATAGGCGAGAGATCCTAAATTATATAAATTGTTGGTGCCTGGCAAGAAGTTATTAGTTGATGTTGCACCGGCAAATTGGAGCCAATTGGTTGTGACAGAGCTCAAGTCTGTTACATCTTGCAGATCTTGAGATTCGATGCCTGTGATTTGCGTGCCGTTTACGTAGAGATTTGTTGTTGAAACTGTGCCGGAGCTGTAGAGGTTGGTTGTAGTGGCGTTGCCAAGATTGGCTGAGTTTGAAATTAAAGTGTCTGCGGAAACGTAGCCTGATGCATCGATGTTTGTGGAGCTGACAAATGTTAAATCGGCTGTAGTAGCAGTTAAATTGTTGGTTACAATATAACCACTTGCATCTAAATTTGTGCTTGAAACATTTGTGAAATCAGCATTTTGAGCAAAAATTCCCAACCATTGATAGTTCTCTGTTCCCAGAGTTAACGAGTTGGTTAAGCTTGGAACAATATTGTCTGTGGATGTTGCACCGTCAAATTGGATCCAATGGTTTGTTGCGGCACCGGCATCTGTAACTTGTTGCAAAGTAGCTGTTGGTCCTGCTCCGGTTACAGCTACGCCGTTGACGTAGAGTTGAGTGGTTGAGACAACGCCCGAGTTGTAGATGTTTGTTGTTGTAGCATTGCCCAAGAAAGCAGTGTCGGAGTATAAATTCGTTGTTGAAACGTAGCCAAGAGCGTCGATGTTAGTTGAGCTGACGTTTACTGCGCTGATGTTTTGAGCTGTTACCGCCAGCCATCTGTAGGTTGAGTTGCCAAGAGTGTAGGCGTCTGTGATGTAGGGCAACAAATTGGAGTTGACTCGCCCGGTTAAAGCTAAATCCGCCAAAGTTGAGGTGGCGGAGACGTTTAGAGTGTTATTTAAATCCGTCTCACCTTCAACCACGAGGTTTCCGGTGGTGGTAACATTTCCTTGTCTGGATACGGAAAAGACATCCGAGACGGAATCACTGGCGCGGATCAAGAAATCGTTTAGGTTGGAGGTGCCTTTTGTCTCTATATAGAGCGTAGTTCTGGCGGCGGTGGCCGCATCAGCGGATCCTTGGTGCAAGGCAAATAAGTCTCCGCCCGTGTTGGCCACGGTGTTGGAGGCGTATTGGCCCTGAAGAGTTTCGGAATTAAAGGCGTAGGGGACTGCTGATAAGCGTTTTCGGGGAGTCATTTCCGAATCTGTGCCGATAGTTACGCCAAGAAAAAGGTTGTCGTTTTTGAATAATCCCTCAGGAAAGGCTACTTGATTGTTGCCAACATCACCCAAGAGCAGGCTGAACAAGCCTGAGACAACGGAAACGCTAATGGATACTGGCGCGCCCACGGGTAAACCGTTTGTGGATGAGGCTGTCCAGAGCTGGGTACCACCACTTTCTGCTGTGTAAAGCGTAAACTTAATGTCATAACTTCCATCTGCAACCGGGTTGCCGGTAGAATCCATGAGTTTACCCTGGTAATTAATTGCTTGGTTGATACCCTCGGCCGCTTCCGCAGCTCGAATAGTAAACATCTCCGAGATAGAAACCGAACCAAAGCCAAATATCCCGCCGATTACCTGCAAACAAATCATCGACCCACAAACAAAAAACCTCGCACACGGTGCGATACCAAAATATTTTAAATATGTATTTGGGTTTTTGCCTACCCTATTTTGGGGATTTGGCATATTGGTTTTTTATTTTTATTGAGCCGTTATTTTCCCGGCTTTTTGTTTTTAGCGCCTTGTGAACCGCGCCCCTTTATTTTGTTTTTTTGTTGGGGTGATATTCACACTAAAAGATCTGTTGGAAAGGGCATGGCGTTTACCAATACCTAAGCCAACATATGAGCTTTTTGCGCTTAATTAAATAATAGCTTATATATGCAAAGTTTGTTTTTTACCTTAACAGAGCTTTTTTTGATGTCTACTTTTTTTATTTATCCTGTGAATACTTTGCTGATAGATGTTTTGTAATAATAGCTTTGTTGATTCAAAAATTGCCACTTATCAACATGTTTATCTACATATCCACATAGTTAATTTATTGGAAATTATAAATACAATCTACCAATTAAATTGTCTTTTCAATGCCAGAGGAGACGTGTTTGAAACAGCGTCTCTACACTGTTGACTTGGCATCGTTAAAGGAATTACGAAGATGCGAACCATTCTATTACGTTTAGACTCAGGGTGACTACTATAAAAACCTTATAAAAAATAATCCTGTAAATCTTTGGGATTAATCCTCTTAAATCCTTGTTCTTTCAGAAAAATAAAAAGCTGCACACGTCGCCAAGACTCCTATGCAGCTCATCGAATCCCCGCCAATACAGAGGTTCGTATATTTTGCAGCACCACTATTTTGGTGATCCTGCTTTTGTTTTTGTTTTTGTGCAGGCTGAATGCCTACAAAGCATAAGTTTCCTTATGACAGATATACTTTACCTCGAATATGCGACCGGATAAAGTCACAAGCAATTTTTGCTGTAGCTAGCCATGATTTTTGCAAGGCTTATACTTATGCACTTGTGGATGCCGTGGGAGTATATATTTAAAGGTAAAACAAAATCCGCTTGAGCGGATTTTGAGTTAACGCTCCCCTTCGCTCCTTCGCCATATAGCTCCGGAGCTACGGGGAGCACCCCCCATAGCTCGACGTCAGTCGAGCGACGGGGGGTGGTGGACCTTGAGGGATTCGAACCCTCGACTTCTTCCATGCCATGGAAGCACTCTAGCCAGCTGAGCTAAAGGCCCTAAATAAAATCTCTAAACTTCTTTCAAGAAACAAGATACAAACAACTGACATGCCAGAGCCAGCTGCGTGCCACCCGAAGCTTTATGCGTAGGGTGGAGCTAAAGGCCCAAACATTAAAATTTCCAAACTTTACCAAGATACAAGATACAAACTTCTGAACGAATCAGGAAATGTGCTTGTGAGGTAGAGAATATCTGGTTTTTATGGTGATGTCAATGTTAGGAAAAGAGTTGGCTCATGCGCTCGCGCAGGCGCAGGCGGTAGCTTTGGTGGCGATTTTTTCGTTGCAGTTGGCGCAGGGTATTGTGAATATCGCGTAATTCTTGAGTTTTCTCCAAATATTCATCACTGTTGCCCATGTTGTTATGCTGTGAAGATATCTCTATCAATAAACCCTCGGCGCGCTTAATAATAAGCTCTTCGGAAAGAGGTTTGAGCTCGTCTGAAGTGCAAAACCCATGCGAGATGGATGCCGTAACAGTATCCTTTACTGCGACAGGCTCGTTTGCCGGATTAATTTCGAGATAGGTTGGTGTGCTTGGTGCGTTATCATGAACCTGCTCGGAATCTGATTTAGAGATTAAATTTTCTTCTCTAATGCGGAGTTCGGAATCTATTACTTCGAGCCTGACTAGCGGGTGGTATGCGTCTATTGGAGTGGGGGAAGGCAGGCGGCGTTCCCATTCTTTTCGTTCACGGCGAAGCTCGGCATTGGTTTTTAGTGCAGTCTCCATTCGTAAGCAGGCAAAAAAAAGTGCCTGTTGCCTTTGCTTGATGTAATTTGCGGTTTGTTGATTGCCGTTCTCCAGAGAAGCAATTTTTTCTGTCAGTTGCTCCAGCTTATCGATAAATTGCACAGAGCATTTTTGAAAGTGATCGGCCAATGCGCGTTGCTCAGAGATTATGCGCTGTTTTTGTTTGGATTGAATACCAAAAGAGCCCGTAAACGGCCTTAAAACGAGCTTGTGCCCGCTGTCGAGAGTTTCTTTTATCCAATTCAAAACCACCATGAAAACATTATATCATATCGAGAACGAATTTCGTATTTCCCTCCTTCGCTGAAGCTACGGCGTACGGGCGTATTTCGAATTTCGCAAAAACATAATGAACACTAAACAAAGACCCCCTTGTCAAAGGGGGATAATTACACAAAGTGTAATTCGGGGGATTTCCGAAAAGCCCCCTTTATGAAAGGGAGACGATTATTAAAAAAAGACCCATGGGTCTTTTTTTAATAATCCGGGGGAATGTTACTATTCAGCGGGTAGTTCGAAGGGGTTTGTGTCTACCTCGGGGTTTGTTACTATTTCATCCGCTACGGGCTCGGGGAGTGGTTCCGGGTTGGCGGCGGGTGCGGAATTTTTACTGATCAAACCTTCCAAGTAACTGATGCGATCGTTCACATTTTGATTGTCCTTATTTGTCTCGGCGACAATTTTGACTTGTTCCAATGCCTTGGCGTTTTCGCCTTGTTCTTCGTAAAGTGCAGAGAGGTACCAGCGAGCGTTGGCGTATTCGGGCGCAAAAGCTACGATTTGTTCAAACATTGTACGCGATTTATCTTTTTCGTTGTTGCGGTAGTAGAGGATGGCCAATTGGAAAGCAACACCGACATCTTTATCGTTTACACTTAGCACTTGCTCTAACTTGGTGATTGCTTCGGGGATTCTGCCTTGGCGTTCGTAAACCAATCCCAAGAAGTAGTGCGCCGGAGCAAAATCGGGCTTGGCTTGGATTGAGCGATTGAACCATTCGGCGGCTTTATCCAATTCATCTTTAATCTTTTGCTCGGCATCCAGTTTGGTTTGCTCGTCTTCGGATTGGAGCAGGGTTTGCATGGCATCTGCGCGCAATATGTGAATTTTGCCGATTTCGTTGCTGTAGACAGGGTTATTTGGTTCGCGCTCTAATGCGGAAACGAAATTATCGATAGCAAACTCATCGGCGCCCTGGGTGAATGATGCGATTGATTGATAGATAATTGCCAAGTTTTCCCAGTTATCAATATTCATTGGATTGATCTCTGTTGCTTTTTTACCGGTATCAATTGCGGCGGCTATGATTTGGTTAATTTTTCCGGCGCCGTCTTGATCTTTGGAAAGTGTTTCAAATTCTTGGCCGGCTTTGATTAGATAAGCTTGTGAAAGGTTGCGGTAGTAGATATCGTTCCAGCGATTCATGGCAACGGCGCTGTTTAGTGAATCGATTGCAGAGTCGATAGATTCTCCGCCGCGGTAAGACATGACTGCGTCGGAGTAGGCGGCATCGGCGGCTAAGCGCTGGCCAATGACCCAGGTGCCGGATAGAGCGGAAACGCAAAGTACAGCAAAGACAATGGAGATTACTACCGAGCTTACAGAGCCTTTGCGAGCTTCCCAAACATAGGCTTTGTTGGCGATAAGGGCAACAAGCAGGGATAAGAAGAAACCAAAAGCGATTACATGAGCAAAATTATAGTTGTACAGGAAAGCGATAAAGACAATAGTTGCCCAGCTTACAAAAATCGTAAGATATAGTTGCCATTTATTATCATCTTTTTCTTTAATTAAGTGTGTTGCGCTTTTTACCAATGCTGAAATTATAATCATCAGTAAAAGAGCGATTCCAACTATACCGATTGTAGGCAATAGTGTGAGCGCGGTAGATAATCCGCGTTCGAAACGGATTGTCCAGAATTGTGACAAATTAACAGCCGGGGATCGGAATTTGGCATAATCGTAGATCCAGGTGCCGGGGCCGGTTCCAAAAAGCGGGTTTTCGTTTAGAGTGCTTTTGGCGATGTTCCAGGAAGCTGTCATTGATGGTGCCACCTCGGCAGGAAGGTTGAGTTTGATTGGAGTTTTAAATACCAGAAGTGCAATGGCGATACACGCAAGAACAACCGGTACGGCAATGCGAATTGGATGATTGATTTTTGATGAGCGAATAAGAGGCAAAACAACAAGCAAGACCAAGCCAAACAAAGCGGCCGCCCAAGCTACCCAAAAATCCACAATGATTAAAACCAAGAGTGATACAACCATGGAAAGCCAGACAACCAAGTTAATTGCCATACTGCCTTTTGTGGCTTTATCCAATTTACATTCGCCGTCTTTGCAACCGAATACAGTGAGTGAGGCGGAAAGAACCAAAGGAATAACCATGTAAACAGCTAAAGCGTTTATGGTACCGATTGTGTTGAAAGTGTTTACTTTGGAAAAATCCGCCAGCCAACCGAGAGAGAAGATTCCGAACAGTTGGAGCAAGCCAAATGCGCCGGCAATTAAACCAGAGACCAAAAAGCCCACCAAGTAAGAGTATAGCTTTTTTGTGGATGTGAGGTGGTTGATGATTAGGAAGTAAAATATTACTAATCCGGCAATTGTTACAAACGACATTTGCATTTGGCCAAAGTTGCCAAACATCGATAAATAAATGTCTTTGGAAAAAGCTGCTGTAACGAACCACCCTACAAGGAATAATCCGATGACTATGTTAAACCAGGATCTGGCCATTACAAATTTTCTGTCGGCCAAAGCTTTGCCAAACCAAGCCGTGGTGGCTACGAGAATGAGAACTATAAACAAGGTTTGCTTGTTTAGCTCCAAAACATCGAGCGTAATTGGCAAGAAAAATAAAGGAGTAAGGATGACGATTGCCTTAAGGCAAATCTCGATTATCCAGCCTAGGGCCTTGGATACCTTGGGAAGTGTTTCAGCACCCCTCCCTGATGATGTGGTAATGTCCACTGTTTGCTGATTCAGCATAAAAAAACAAAATTAGTAATTGATAAAATTTAATTATAAAAAAGAATTTTATTATGGAAAGTATAGCATATTTGAACATGCCATACAAAGAAAGTTGTATACAAATACCTTTTACTTTTTAGGTGGAGAGATTCGCTTTAGCGCAACGTTTAGATCGATGGTTGTATCTTCTTGTGAGCCCAGATCCAGATCCTTGGAAGTGTATTTTTGATAACCCTCTTTTTCTATGGTTATGTAATAAACATTGTGTTCCGCAAAGAAACCGTAACTGCCTTTTCTTGATGAAAGTTGTGTCTCGAGTAATTTGTTGAATTGTTTATCGAATATGCGAACCACGGCATCCGAGATTGGTTTTTTGGTATCCTCATCGAATATTTTGCCCCAGGATTGTGATTTGGCCGGCAGGGCAAGTTGACGGAATAAGAAGTAAAAACCAACTTGGATAATTAAAACAGCGGCTATAAACCAGCTTGGTGAGATTACCAAAGATATACCGGCTAAAATGATTCCCGAGATGGCTATACCGTGTTGCACGCGCTTTAAGAAGCGACGATAAATAACTTTGCGCGGTGCTTCTACGGGTTTATTTGGATCCAAAGGAACATTAAGCGCGATAATACCATCTTCTTTTAAAGAAATTGATTCGCCGTGGTAAAGATCGGGGTAAACGGAATCGGCTTTTTTATTGGCTAAATATTGTGTTGGGAAATCATACTCGGGTTTAACAACTTCGAGAATATAATCGCCTTCTTTAACATTAAATAAATATCTGCCCTGTTTATCGGTAACTTTGGTTTGTACAACAAGGCCGGTTTCGGCATGTAAAAGCCTAATAACAGCCATTTCAATGGGTTGTTTATTTAAAGAATTATAAACCACACCATAACGGCGCTTCCTTAAACGGCCAAATAATAAAATTGGCTGAGCAAAAAGATATTGCAGATATGCCAAAAGGTTGAATAAGCTAAGAGCTGACCCTAAATTAATTAACGATACCAAAGTTACAGTTGGAATAATAAAATCATTCGTGGCTGTAATTATTTCGGGTTCTCGGATTATATCGAGGCTGGTTAGAGCGGTGAATTCGATTTTTTCGGGTATGGTTTCGATTTGGATCACTTCTTCAACTTCTTCTTCGCAAAGCGTTTCATCGTCGGCGAGATTTAAAGTTATTGTTTGCCCGTAAGATTGTTGCGTATCGCTAAAGATTACGGCATCACGGTTTAACTCGCCTTCGTAAAAAACTTTTACGTGAGCGGTTTGATTTATAGAAGTATTTAATCCCACTAAAGAAAATTTAACATGTTCGCAATCCGACTCGTCTGCTTGGATTAAAACTTCGCTGTTGCCAAAACTATATAAAACCGTGCCCGAGCCTTGGTCGAGTGTACTGCCGGCGCCGGAGTTTGAGTAACTTACAGATCCATCGGGATTTACAAGATATAATTCATAGCTGATTTTGGAACAATCAACTTTACAGAATGTGATGAACAGCGGTTCGGGGATGTAAATTAACTTGATTTTATCTCCAAAAACATTACGTTCGATATTGGTTACAGTAGAGCGCTGCGGGCGATAGCCAACTTTGCCTACTTCAACATAATATTCTCCGTTGGGTACGCGGAAAACAAATTTACCTTCATCATCGGATGTGGTTGGGTTGGGTTGGCCGTATGGTGCGCCGTTCCAGATGGTTGATAGGCCGTCTATTACTTGATACAAGGTAACTGTTGCGTTGGGAATTGGTGTTGTGCCCGAGATTATTCTGGCTTCGATAACTTCGCCCGGATCTTGAACCGAGAAATCATCCGATTTTTCTGCCGATGCACCGCTGACTGTGGTTACCTTAACATCAGCTAAAAATACTCCGGAAGCGGGAGCCGGGAATGTACCTGTAAACTCAGTTCCATCACTGGAGAGAGTTAGCGAATAAAGTTGCCCCGCAACATTGATTGTTACCGACTGCGCTTGTTCGCCAATGTTTACTGTGGGCACGCGAACAAAAACAGTTTCACTTGCAATAACACCGCGGACTCCTTGAGTATCGGGCTCGAGTAAAAGCGTGCCGTTGGCGCCATAGTAGATGGGAGTTATTTGAATGGTTGTGGGAGTAGTTGGTGTTGATGTTGCCGTAGGAGGCACTGTTGGAGTTGTTGTAACCGTTGGGCCCGGGGGTAACGGCGGGGTTGTTGTAGTTGTTGTTGGGGTGGGGGGTAGAGGCGGAGTTGTGGTGGTTGAGGTTGGTGTTGGGGGAATGATGTCCGCAAAAGGAGTTGCATCGTCTAGGGCGCCCGAGGCAAAGTTTCCGTTTGTGTCGTAGGGGTATGCGCCGTAGTAATATGTTGTTCCATTTGTTAGGCCTGTATCGATGGTTGTTGTAGCCAAACCATCGTAAACCAAAGTGCCGTCGAATGGGCCGGTTGGGAAACCGCCAAGTTTTTGGATTAGGCGAACGCCGGCAAAATCCGGTTCGGGGGGTTGGGTCCAGGAGAGATAAACGACAGTATCACCCGGCTCCGCATTTAAGGTTATGTTGGTTGGCGGAGTAACATCACCGGTTGTTGTGAATGTGTAAATTGTTGATGTGGCACCGATGCCGTTTACATCGTAAGAGATAACACGATAAAAGTACGAAGTATTTGGAGTTAAAGCCGAGAGCGGAGTTGCGTGGTTGGAGACAAAAGCCGATTGATTAATAAAAGATCCCAAAGATGTTGTTAGGCCATACTCGACCCGGGAATTTGCCGGGCGATTTGTATCCCAAACTATTATGGCCGAAGTGTCGGCAATGCTGGTGCTGGTAACATTGTAGATTTGCAACGGAGGCCATGGCAATGTGGTGAATGTGTAATCGGCGCTAACAGCATTGTTGCCGTATTGATCGGCGGATTGTACGCGAAAGTGGTAAGTTGTACTTGGCGAAAGGCCGGTAAGGTCGATGCCGTGAGAGATGACGAGTGAGCCGTTGGAAACAGTTTCACCGTAACTATTTGTTAAGCCGTAATTTACTATTGAGGTTGCAGCTTCGTCCGTATCCCAAATTATTCTGGCGCTTGTTTGTGTGATGTTGATGGCTTGCGGATTTAATATAACCGGCGGAGTTGTATCCGCGGTACCACCTCCGGTTACACCTGATGATATGGTTAGAGGGAGTTGATTTGAGGTTATGCCCGGAGTTGGATTATAAACTGTTATTTGCTTGGTGCCGGCTGTAAGAACATCGGATGCTAAAATAGAGACAATAAGCTCTGTCGAGCCGACAAAAATTGTAGGCCTGTCGGCTCCGCTTATTTGACCAACGGAATTTGCGACAAAACCAAAACCGGTAATTGTCATGTTAAAAGCGCCCGAGGATGCTAGCACGGAACTTGGGTTAATGTTTGTGATTTGCAGTGTAGTACCTACCTGAGCATCAATACTTACACTACCGCTGTTCATTATTGCTTGGGCAAAGTAAGCGATATCGCCAAACCCGCCTCCGATTGTGATTGGATAACTGCCGGCTGTGGCCGGGTTGGTGAGTTGGTTGGTACCGCCAACCGCATTGGTGCCAATGTAAACGTTTACAATATCGTTTGGAGCGATGGTACCGGGAAGGGCATTGATAGGTGGAGTTAAGGTTAAGATACCTCCGGCAAAGCTTGCGCCCCATGTGTTGATGCCGGGCAGTGCGGAAACTGTGTTTACATTTTCGAGGCCGGTAACAGGGCCGTGGAGCAGATCGATATCTGCGCTACTTACCGCGCCGGTTGCCCAGGATGATAAATCTATTGTGATGGTATCGGCAGGTGAATCGACTCCTGAAGGTGTTTGGAATTTATAAGTGTGATTTGCGGGTGCGGATTTGGTGTGATTGGAAAGGCTAGCCGTTACAGAGGGTATGCTTGCGCCCGAAACTTTGTTTGCAAATACGCTAAAAACCATCACTACCATAAGACTGATGGCATTAAACCTTTGTAAGTGTTTTTTTAACCGAGTTGTCATTTTGTTTGTGCCTTTACTTACTATAATATTATACCCTAATTTGTATGGTTTAACCAGATAAAAAAACCCCGCCTTGTGGACGGGGAATTATTATTTACAGCTATAACTATTTTTTCTTTTTAGCCTGATTTGATTTGTTTATAGCGGAAGATACTATTGCCTTGTTGTAAATTGACATGGCGATGTACAAAGCGATGATGAGGATGATGAGGATTAGTGTTAAACGCCAAGGTATTGCCCAAAATGTTACTGCTTTTTGCTCGAATGCGGTGTTTTGTGAACCGTATGTGGCATTGACTGTGGCAGTATAACGCCCCAGAGCAAAATTATTCCATTCATTAGATACGCCCGCAAAGAAACCACCAACAGCCAATTGATCTGATTTGGTCCACCATGTGTTTACTTTTCTTATACTGTTTGGCAAAACCGCGGAATTACTTGGGTTTGCAGGGACTTTGGCTACAACAGCACCCCACATGTTTCTGATTTCAACTGTTCCTTGAGGCCTAAAGTGAACATTGCCGTTATTGCGGATACGAATGTCGAATTTAGATGGTAAGTGGCTATAGACTTTCTTATCGGATGTGAAAGATTCGATATTCGCACTTTCTACAATATCGCCGGCTACTTTGATGAGAAAAAGGACTCCGGTTTTTGATGCAATGCTGGAACCAACAAAATCTTCGTCGGTTTCCGGTGGTTCGAGAGAGTAAAAAACCGCACCATAGTGGCCGCCCGGTTCAGCATCGAGAGGTGCTGTAATTGTGTAGTCGGTTTCTATTGTTGTCATTCCATCTATATCATAAGCGGTTTGACCAAAAGAGAACCACTTGGAAAAACCAGTGATATCATTATTTTTATTGATATATTCTTGCCTTCCCTCTTCACCAACAGGTACAAAACGCAAGGCATCTACATAATACTTTTGTGTTTCGTTGGCCAAGTTACTTAACCTTATTTTGCCCGATGCACTCATGCCCGGTGCCAATTCGTGCTCGATAACAACCGGAGAAACTGCGATTGCGTTTGCATTGCCCGCGTTGCCCGCAATACCAAATAAAGACCCTGCCAGAATTAAAAATAATAATAGTAATTTGTTTTTTGCCATAAAAAAATCTAATGAATTAAAAGCGAATACATTTTAAACTGTGTGCATGAATTTAGGAAGAGTAACCGTGAGTTTTATTATCCCACTCCCCAATAATTGAGGAGTGGTAAATATAACCCAACTTTAGAATGTTGGTGAAACTGTATAAGTAACTGTTTGTTGATAGAAACCCACAACAGTTGCAGCATCAATAGCAGCTCTATGTTCTACCAAGGTAGTTGATAAAGTACTTGTGCCAAGAAAACTGTTGCCGTATGACAAGAATGGGGTAGAAGCTTGTGGTACGGTTACGTCATCAGCATTAAACGGAGCCGTCTCAACTATAGGATTAACATAACTGCCTGAACCGTTGTTACCTCCAATGGTTGTACCTGTGACAGAAATGCCATAACCTTCTGTACCCGCTGTTACATATGTACCATTTGTGACATTCGTTAATGTAGCATAAGCGGCAGTAGAAAATTCCTTGTTTGAGCTAATGGAAACACTAAAACCATTGGCAGCGTTGGTAGAAACGCGTAAGCGATAATCACATCTACCTACATCTGTTAGGGTTAGTGTGCCCATGTGACATTCGTGTTGTTCTACACCTACGTCGGTTGAGCTAACTACTGCGAATTCTAGTGTTGGTTGTACGGAAGCGTCAACTAAAACGTCGTTGCCACCATTTACATAGAATTCAGCTGCGCCATAGTCAGCACCAACATTGGATGTGATGATAGCTAAGGAGAAGTTACCATCATAAAGAACGCCAGCATCTTCAACCGGTACGGATACGCAGAGATCTGCGGCTAGACCACTTCCCCTTGCAGTATCAAGGGTGAATACAGCTGATGTGTCAGTTAATGATCCGAATGTACCGGATAAATTTGTAGATGGAGTTGTACAACCAGCTATAGCAGTGGACGAGCCGTGCTGCGGCGTACCGGTTGTATCGCTCCAAGTGATTGTTACTCTGATAGTATCACCTATCGCGTAATCAGAAGCAGTTGTCCAGGATACTGAAGCATCTGCGAAACCTCCAGTAGCTGAATCTATTTCAGGGCTAGCGGCTGTTAAGGTTACACCGGCAGCGCTTGCTGGCAAGAGTGCTACGCACATTGCGAACAATGCAACGAAGGAGGACACTTTTAAATAATATTTATTCATATATTTTGTTAACTTTTTTTTTGAACTTTTTGTTCAATGCATCGAAGCTATTGCACGCCATGAGCATATGCAAATTAAATATACCCATGTTTTCCCCCCTCATGGTGAAAAACACATCGATATACGCTTCGAATTACAAATTAAATTTGTTCCCAGCATCTTAATGATACTTGGATACTTCGACCTTTCAAGGAACCATGATTACCCAGTCCTGTCATCCGGATAAACATTGATCCTTGAGATTTGTTTTGCAAAAGATACGTGCCTTACACTCAAACAAATCTAACTTGTGAACATTGTACACCAATTTTGGACAACTGTTAAAAGTTGGGTGTTAATAAGTAGGCAACTGTTTGCTGATAGTTGCCTGCCGCAACAGTATAATCCATACTGACTTTATAGATCATACCTACTCTATCGGCTACTGCGGTTGTGGTACTTTTTTGTATATCTAAATAGCTTGTTGTTACGGGGAAATCGTAACCTGTGCTGGTTGCGGTTGTGCCGTAAACCCTGGCGCCGTATTCATTTGAACCCGCTGTAACTGTGCCATCGGCCACATCATTAATGCGGTGTGTTGGATCTGCTTCAAGGTAGCCGTCGGATTGAATTTGTAATGTATAACCATTGGCTGCATTGGTGCTGACTTCTGTATGAACTATTCCGGCTGCGCCCAAGGTATCGATTGTGCCGAAGGCAATAGTGTGGCCCTCGAGGCGGTAAACAAAATCATTTCCTCCGGATGGGGACTCGGTGATTGTACCTGTCATTCCATCCCATTTATCAACTGTTAAAACCAAACCGGTAACATCGATTACTCTGCCAACAACAAAGCTCTCCGCTAGGCCTTGGTTTTCGACAACGCCGATTCTTGTACCTGAGGCAAAGTCGGAAGCATCGGCAACGGTTACGGTTTTGCCGGCAATGGAAAATGCTGTGTAGGCTGTTTGAGTATCGTTTTCTTGAGCGCCTAAAATGAATTCCAAGGTTGGAGGATCTATTTGTTCATCGTATTGGCGGTAGCCGGCGTGTAATACGTAGTTTGTACTGGAGGTGTAGCCGGTGCCCTGCTCTCCCAATGTATCACTCATTTGGAAATTGGTAGATGAACTAAAATCCGTTCCACCGCTGTTGATGGAATCAAAATTAATTTGATAGTTTGTACTGTTCATTGCCGCGCTTACACCATTTGTAATGGAGAATGCGATTAGGAGAAATACTCCAAAATAGGCTCGTAACATAAATCTTATTCATTATAACATAAAAGTAATAACCAATGACCAAATTCCAATATCCAATCAATAACCCTTATCAAATAACCAATAACCAAATTCCAATCACCAATAACTAAATAAATATTTACCAAATACTTACCAAGATACAAATATTTATCAAACTGCAATCAATAACCAAATAATAACCTTTTTCCGAAGTCTCCCATGACAAGGGGAGATTTAGAGGGGTTGTGCTGGTCATTAGCAAAAAGACAGGCCGTGGCCCGTCCTTACTCATGTGATTTGTGATTTAGAATTTGTTTGGAGATTGGAATTTGGAGATTATTTTGAGTTTTTTCTAGTTATTGGGCGTCTTGCGGGTTTGCGGATTGGGGCGCGGAGGAGGAATTGGTCGGTTTCTTCGGAGAGGTCGTAGAACATGTCGCAGGCGCCTTTTAGCTCGGAGCTGGAGGATTTGGCAAAGGCGATTACTTCCACGATAACTCCACGGGCTTGGAGATATTCCACACAAGGCACAAAGTCGCCATCCCCTGTCATTAAAATAAGGGCATCAACTTTTTCGGCGAGTTTTACCGCGTCGATTGTCATGCCCACATCCCAATCGGCTTTTTTCATACCGCTCGAGAATTCGAGAACGTCTTTGACACGGAGTTCGATACCACCCTCGACGAGCGCTTCGAAAAAGGCCATTTCATCGCCGGTTTTGGATTTGGCAACGTAAGCGATGGCACGAATTAGTTGGCGATCTTCCACTGCGGCGCGGACTACGGCCGGGAAATTAAGCTTGGCATCGTAGAGATGCTTGGCGGAGTGATACATGTTTTGCGCGTCGATGAGCACGGCGACGCGTTGTGATGGGCGTTTGATCATATCAAATATAGTTTTTAAAGTTTGTAAAGTTTGTAAAGTTTGTAAAGCCGATCAACCCGACGACCTCTTTACAAACTTTACAAACTTTATGAACTTCATGAACTTTATGAACTTTCAACTTTATAAACTAGATCTTAAAAATTCTTTGTTATTTATAAGCGTTGTTTAGTGTTATGTTACTCGTGATGTGACGACGTGGCAATTTGCTGGTTTTTAAGCAGCATATTTAAAAGGACAGCTCTTAAGCTGTCCTTGGTTTGTGTCTTAGATTTTTAGTTTGCTCATGAGTTCGTCGTAGGCTTTGGCGTCTTCGCGCTTTAGGTATTTCATGAGACGGCGGCGTTCGCTGACTTTTTTGATAAGACCACGGCGTGAGGAGAAATCCTTTTTGTGCGAGCGGAGGTGGCCGGTAAGTTCTTTTACCTCCTCGGTGAGGATGGCAATTTGAACTTGCGGGGAACCTGTATCGGTAGCGTGGGTCTTAAATTTATTAATGACGTTCTGCTTGCGTTTTGGATCCAACATAGATCGTTGGCAACTGTGGCATGTGAGCGATCGATAACAATCGAACAGATGGCAAAGTGGCCAGATTCGCGCGTTTTTGAGCCTTGGCCCAAAAAGCGTATTGATTTATAAGTAAGCAGAGAATAGCAAATACAGGGTTTTGTGTCAACTGTCTGAACCATATTGTCTGAACCTTGATTTGCATGATTATTTCGATTATCACGATTATTTATTATATTTCGGATATCTGTATAAGATTATAATCATGTGAATCCGTTAATCAAGTGAATCAAGGTTCAGACAATGGTAATCAAGGTTCAGACAAAAAAAGAACCCATATTTGGGTTCAGAGGAAATTCTGGTAGGTAGAGTGGATTTTGGGTGGTTAGAATCAAATGCCGTCATGGTTTCAATCGGTATCGGGATGGACGTATAGTAAGAGCCCGGAAACGATAGACAGTACGCAGGAGATTAAGACTATAACCAAGAAGATTTGATTGTATTTGGGAGCAACCTCCAGTAGGTTTAGCGTTGCAAATATCAGTGTAATAATTGCACTGACTATCGCAAACTTTTGGATTTTCTTACGGATACTTTTTGTTTGCATTAGATTTTTTGCCATCTCCTCTCCTCTACTTCTGCGAAATACTTTGATAACACTAACCGACATTTTGCAGACTGTCAATCGCGCATATACTGATAATAACGTACATGGTCCTGGCTCTGATCGAAGCCAGGACCTAGGACCATGTACACAGGACCCTTGAGTGTTGTGCGTCGTATAATGTTCATCTATAATGGTGAGTATTATGAAACTATCAAGGCATTTACGAAACTTTTTGACATACATGGAGATCGAGAAGGGCAGATCTTCCATGACGATTGCGAATTATGATTTTTATCTATCGCGATTTATTGAATGGGCGGCGGATCCTAATCCGGAGGATGTGATGGATGAGACGGTAACGAATTATAGATTGTGGTTGAATCGATTGGAGGATAAAACTCGCGGGACTTTGAAGAAGAATACGCAGAATTATCATTTGATAGCTCTCAGATCATTTCTCAAATATCTAGCGAAGAAAAACATTAAAACCCTGGCGCCGGAGAAGATTGAACTGGCTAAGCAAGGATCGCGCGAGCCGGTGTTTTTGGAAGCCGAGGATATAGAGAGGTTGCTTGAAGCGCCAACAAAGAGTGGAGACGCGGATATTTTGCAGGCGCGGGATAAAGCGATTCTTGAGTTGTTTTTTTCGACGGGAATGCGCGTGAGTGAGCTTGCGAATTTAAAAAGAGATCAGATCAACTTGAATCGTGATGAGTTTACGGTAAGAGGTAAAGGAGATAAGACGCGCGTGGTTTTCGTTTCCAATCAGGCGCGGCATTGGTTGAAGAAATATTTAGAAGCGAGGGATGATGAATCGGAATTTATGTTTATCAGGCATGATAGAGCTGCCGGGCAAACCCCCTCCAGCTCCCCCTTGTCAGGGGGAGGGAAAGTTGCGGGGGCGCTCACTCCCCGCTCGATAGAGAGGTTGGTAAAAAGATATGCGCTTATGGCAGGAATTCCCAAAGATATTTCACCGCACAGTTTGCGCCACAGCTTTGCGACAGATTTGTTGATGAATGGAGCAGATCTACGCAGTGTGCAAGTAATGCTCGGTCATTCGTCGATTACGACTACGCAGGTTTATACGCATGTGACGAATAAACAACTACGTGATGTGCATCAGGCGTTTCATGGAACACGACGCGATAATAACAATGAATAATGCATGATGCATAATGAATAATATTCAACCACGAGTTACGAACGTTGAACAATAATTTCGTAGGGGCGCATCCTTGCCGTGCCACTCGAAACTCGAAGAGTGTAGTGTGGTGATCGCCCGCGCTGACGCTGAAAGCGGAACTTGAGTTACATGCTAAAGAAACTGAATTAGAAAACCCGCCGAGTAAATTGGCGGGTTTGTTGTGAGTGTTAGTATTCTTTGAGATCTTCAGGCCCGAAGCCCGGGATGTTCAGTCGCATTTCGGAGAAAGCAATCTTGAATCGCGTGTAGTCGATTTCATCCGGTTGGCTGTTGGGGTCAACAAGGTGTAAGCCATCCACATCTTGCTCCATCCAGAGTTCATCGCCATCAAATTCCTGGAAGATCAATGTGGTGACTCCATTCTTTTTGCAACAGCTCCGCAGCGCCGCGATGAAACTGCGGCGTAATCGCTGACGCAATTCAAGATCCTCCCATGCGTCGTCCGAGCCAATGAGGTGCGGTGCACAACACCCGCACGGCTTGGAGATTTCGAGTCCTTTGATGAAACCAGGAAGCAAAATTTTGATCTCGCCACCTCTTTTTTGTTCTCCATATGCCAAGATTCCCAACTCGGGATATCTGGAAGAGGAGATGATGATTAGGTTCGTGTGAGGCCAATCGACCTCGTGAATAACAAGTTTTTCAAACCTCATGGTAATCCTTCCTTACTTGAGAAAAGTCTGAAGCTCCCATTCCGAAGTCTTCAGGTCTTCCCATGTGAGCGGGGTTTGCTCGATAGCCATTCGAATATTCTCGATATGATCTGGAATCTCATGCCACTGCACCCTACTGCTCCAACCCCAGGCAGCATCCAAACCGTCTCGTCTTGCGCGAAGTTTACGCAGGCCGTCTTGTGCTTGTCGGATGGCTTTTTCGTGCACATAGTAGCTCTCGAAGAAGTTCAAGCGAAATTCCAAGTTAACAACTTCACTGAACTCCTCCTCCAAACGAACGCGATCGAAATCGCTCCGCAATGGATCAAGTAGCTCAAGCTCCTTGGTACCCATCTCTATAAGAGTTGCGGATTCGCTTGAGTTGTACAGAGAGTTCTGGAAGCAGAGCTTTTTGATACCGACTCTCTTACAAGCTGTTCGTACAGCCTTGATAAAGGCTTTCTTATCCTCCCGCCATTGACCGTTCGGGGTCCGATAGTGCTGGCAGCAGCCGCAAATAATACGGAGGCGCACATTGTCAAGGCCTGGAATTGAGACCTCTATATTGATACCCGCTTGATTGGGTTTGGCAGCCCAGGCCAAGAACCCGAACTCCGGACACTCGGCTGAAGTAACGATCTTGTGTGAGAAACCTTCTACCTCATGAATCACGAGTTTTTCGAATTGCATTGTAATCTCCTTAATTTTCGAATGTGCGTGTCTTTTATGTTGACTGAACACAATATCATGAATTTTGCTAAATGTCAATTGTAAACTAAGCTATTAATTAGTCTATTTAGCTATTTTATTGACAAATAGCTAAATAAATGATATACTTGTGATATATCAATATGGAGATAAATGAATTACTTAAAGATTTTGGGCTAACTGAGTCGGAGACTAAGATCTATTTGTATTTACTTAGCCAGGGCCAAGCAACCCCTCCTGCAATAGCAAGTGCTACAAAAATTTCTCGTCCAAACTGCTATGCGGTTTTGCAATCATTGGAAGGCCGTGGATTAATTACGGATAGGTTGCAAGGTAAGAGGAAGGTTTATTTGGCAAATGACCCGGCGGCTTTGGTTGCGTCTTTAGAAGAAAAGAAGAAATCGCTAGAGAGTGCTTTGCCGGATTTAAGGATGATGTTTGCAAGCCAGGCTAATAAGCCGAGTATCAAGTTTTATGAAGGTGTAGAGCAGTTTAAGGTTTTGTTTAATGAGGTGTTGAAATCAAAAGATAAAAAAGTGTTTGGCGTGGCGTCTACAAAAAAGTTGTTTGATGTTATGGGTCGCGATTTTTTTAGAGTTTGGGGCAAAAACATGCAAAAAGCCGGTATCAAATTAAATGATATTATTTCGCACGAGTCATCTATGGAATCGGCAGATTTTGCTAAAAGTAATTTTAATGATTATTACAACTTTAAGTCACTACCTCCTTCTGCCGGCGATCTACCATCCGATATTTTGATATGGGATGATTACGTAGCGCTTATGTCGCTGGATGAACCTGTTTTTGCAACTTTGATAAAAAATCAAGCAGTCGCCGATACAATGAAATTGCTTTTCGAGCAAAACTGGAGAAAAATGTAACCTCCGGTTGACTCTTTCGCAAAAATTGACTATATTTAGCCACACAAGTCTTGATCGGTAATTGGTAATTGTTAATTGGTAATTGTTAATTGGTAATTGAGTTCTGTGCCCTTAGCTCAGCCGGATAGAGCAACAGCCTTCTAAGCTGTAGGTCGTTGGTTCGAATCCAACAGGGCACGCCACGTAAAAAGCCGTCTTTGCAAAAAGCCGGTTTTTTAGTTGATTAAATTTTTTAGTAACGGCTTCACGTGGCACCGCCGCGTAAAAAGCCTCTTGGTTGATACCAGAGGTTTTTTGTTTTTATGAATTAATTGTTGCGATACGTGCAGTGCGGACAATTTGGTAAAAATGTGTGAATCGGACTTTTGCTGTTGACTTTTCCCGCTATATCTGCTTATTATGTAGTATCTGGAGGTAAAAGATGACAGAAACCGCACCTTCAACCGTGCCGCCGCCAAGGAGAGGATCTTTTAGGCGGAAGCCAAGAAGAGATGGCGAAAAACAACAGCCGAGAAAATGTTGTTATTGCAAAATTCCCAAGCGAGTTCATTTTTGGAAATCGCCGACACAGCCGGTTTGCATTGTTTGCTACCAAAAATTTATCAATGTGGAAACCTGTTCTGTCTGCGGAGAATTAAAAACCGTACGCATGCGTGATGAAAATGGCGGCGCGATTTGCCACAAGTGCTACCAACGAGTCCGGCCTGATGAGATTTGTTGGACATGCAAACAGCCGGGAAAGATTGTGAAGTGGCTCGATGGCAACAGGCACAAAAAAGGTCAGTGCAATCTTTGCTATCAACGCGCGCGGCGCAAGAGATTGAAGCAAGGTTCCAAACCTTCCTAATGTTCCCCTCCCCCGTTTTACAGCGGGTTCTTTTTTTACCTTGATTTTACCTTGATCTACAGGATTTCCAGGATTTACAAGATTGTTACTTAGGCATCAATCCTATTAATCCTGTGCATCCTGTAAATCAAGGTAAATAAAAGAGCACAGAATTGTGCTCGAGGAGGATTTTGTTTTAGATATTTTTTATACATGACAAAGATCAGTAAGCGGAAACTTTCATCTCATCTTCGCCGAACTCGTTTACCATGGCAAGCTCATATGCCTCACAAAAAATATCCAGTGAGTCGAGATCCATGAAATGGACACCCTTGCCGTGAAGCTTGACGATGACTTCCCTGACTTTTTTGAGGTGCAGTAGAACATTGGTTGGTTCCGCAAGATGGATGCCGCTTACAGTAATATCGGCGGGTTCCATGATCTCGTGACGTGCTTGATTGTACACCTTCACGTGCTCATAAAGCCTGTAAAGCAGGGGTTTAATTTGATCCCAAGCTTGGCAACTCCTGCAATCACTAATGATGATTTTGATATTGGCGACTTCTTGGAAAGATACTCCCATGATTGCCTCCTTGGCTATGTAAATTAAAGCTTCTTTTCGGATTTTTGTCAACCGGGGCGGATCTAATAGCTGATAGCAGATAGCGGATAGCAGATTAGATCGGTACGAGCTGATAGCACAATATCTCGTAGGGTGCGAACCTGGCGGTGCCCCTCGAAGTCGGATGACGAAGTGGGGTGTTCGCCCGTTCTAACGCTGAAAGCGGAACTAAAAACATAAACCACCGTATATATGCTGACGGCAGAATCGAGCATTAGGAGCGGATAGGTAAGTAATAACCACCGGCTAGAACGCCGGTGGCTTTTATCATGCGGACTTTTGTCCGCAGACACTGTTTTTAATTTATTGGATTATTAAGTAATAAATCAATTTAAATCTCCAAGGGGTCTGGGGGTAGCGTAACCGTGGTCGGTAAAAGAGATTAAGCAACCCATGTAAATGAGAGGGCATCGCGGACCCCAGCAGTTTTGCTTACTTTTGCTGTCAAAAGTGAGTCGCCGAAGGCAAAACCATCATCAAAAAGAAGGTACTTGGATAAATAGAGGTAGTGAGTAGAATTGTGAAGCTTCGCAACTTCCCCACGAGCTACGCTATTAAACAGATTACCCGGTTGTATGACAGGGTACACACTGGCTTTCGCCGGTGGTTTATCTGGTAAATAAAAGACTCCCGAGCGCGTTTCGGGAGTTTTAAATTTCGAACCAGGATTAACCGGGATTTTTTGAAGAACGATTTACAGGATTATTTTTTAAATACGATCGTTGAATACATTGTTTCTATGATGGCGAGATTTTCTTCTCCATTTTTTCTTGCTATACCTCTGATGGGCAAAATGTGATTATCATCAATTTTGATATATAAATTATTTTCGCTTAGAGGAAGACCCTCTGCACCACGAGCATCTAGGAACCATCTATTTACAACTTGTTTGCCATTTAAAGTTAATATAGAAGTTCCGGATTTTTTGGGGGAATTGCCATCTGCGCTATTTAATTCATTTAATAAATCGCTCCACTCTGTGGAGAGGAAATCCAAGTGCGGTATTGCAGAATCATCCTTAACACCACATAAGAATCTACCATCGCAGATAAATTCTACAGGTGAAAAAATATCTATACCCGCCCAAGCGCCCGGCATATATGCACCACCCTCTAAAATTTCGTTGTCGGGTGCTTCTGTAATTGTAATTACATTCTCGTCATCGTTCTGAAATTCTGGATACATACTTTTGTAGAGCTCGTCATTAACAACATAGTTAGGTGGATACTTTATCGAGAATGTATCGTTTGAATATTCTTTCCACCCGGATGTGGAAACAAGATATCTAGCATTTGATATTTTACTAATCTCTCTTTTCTCAGTTTTATTATTTTCGAGATAGAAGAAAAGTGCAACAGAACAAACCAAAAGCAATACTACGATGGGTAAATATTTTTTCATAAAATTTTTATTAACCGAGTATTAAGAATAAGATAATCCACACTTAAAGTAATCAAGATAATTTGAGCGAGAATCGGCTTGTGAATCAAGGTTCAGACAATAAGTAAATCAAGGTTCAGACAATATAGATTTTTTCGAGCGCTTCAAGATGACTTTCCCAGCCAAAATATTTCACAGCTTGATCTCGGCCGTAATCACCAAGTTCAGCTCGTTGCTCGCCGGTGAATGTTTCCATTTGGCTTAGAGCCTCGATCCAAGATTCGATGGAATCGGGTTTGGCGAGGAATCCGCTGACTCCATCTGTAATCAGCTCGGGCAAACCGCCGATGCTTGATGCGATAAGCGGGATTCCCTCGGCCATGGCTTCGAGGGCGGTGAGCGGTGCGTTTTCGTACCAAACGGAAGGAATGCAAAGCGCTTTGGCTTCGCGGCGGATTCTGTTTAATTCTTCGCCGGTTTGGAATCCTAAAAAGTTTATACGGCCTTGCGCGATTTGATTTGCGAGCACCTCCAGCCTGTTACGGTCGGGGCCTTCGCCAACTATGTTGAGCTTTGCGGAAGGGACCCGAGCTACGGCGCGGATGAGGGTTTCGATTCCTTTTTCGGGATATAGGCGACCGATAAATACATAATTACCATGACCGCGCTGGGGTGATGTTTGTGAGGGAATTTCAACCGGATTAGGTAGATAAGCCAGTTTACCCGGCGGTTCTCCCCAATCCACCATCTTTTCCATCATGAATTTTGATGGGCAGATAAAAGTTTTTACAGTGCGCTCGTAAGAGTGAGTGATTTTGGTGAGGCTCATTTCTGTTGCGGCGAGAATGTTTGGAGCCAGCCCCGGGAATAGGCATTTGTGTAAAATCGCATTGTAGTATTTACCTCCTTTACAACGCTCGCAGACTTTTCCTTGCGTGTACATTTTGTAATTTGGGCAAGCGAGTTTGTAATCGTGGAGAGTTTGAACGCATGGGATTTTATGCTTGCGGATTACGGAGAGAATGCTGGATGAGAGATGGTGATAGATGTTGTGCAGGTGGATGACATCCGGTTTAAGATCCGTAAGCTGTGAATCCAAACTCTGTTTTGCTTCTTTGTTCCAGATAAAGTTGATGGCTTTTTTGGCATCTTTACTCATCCCCTCTTTACGATCGTAATTATAGCGATGCACAAAATAATCCCTATCTGCGGATTGGAGGTTTTTAGGCGACTTGGTGGAGAAGGTATGAACCTCATGGCCTCGCTCGGTAAGCCTGCGCGAGAGTTCGTGCATGTAAACTTCGGCTCCGCCGCGAAGATCAAAGAATTTATTTATTTGGAGGATTTTCATAAGAACGTATAGTCATAACGGGAATCGTCATAACGTCATAACGAGGCAAACTTGGTAACTACATTATGACGTTAGGACGTTAGGACTTTGCCCCTGGATCGATCAATAAGTTATATAGCTCCACGTGATCCGAGGCCATTTTATCGATGGAGTATCTGGAGAAATCTTGGTTTGATAAGTATTGCGCTTGGTTGATTGCGTCGCCCGGGCGGCTTAGGATATCTTCGATAGCTTGCGTTAAATCTAGAATACTGCCGGGTTTAACCATTTTTACTTTTTCATTGAAGAGCTCACGCATAACCGGCAAGTCGGATACAACCATCGGGATACCGGCAACAGCGGCTTCGACAGCCACCAAGCCAAAACCCTCCCAAGCCGAGGGCAGTATAAAAATATCGTGATCCGCGTAAACATCGTGCGTGCTTGGGACAACGCCTTGCCAAAAAATGCGGGGCAAGATACCCAGTTCATCGGCCAAGTGCTTGAGCTCGTGCTCCATTGTACCTTCACCGTAGATCGAGCATTCAAAGCGGCCCCGAACCTCGGCAAGTGCGCGCAAAAAGATATCGGGATTTTTTTGAGGCTCTAACCGGCCAATAAAAAGCAAGCGCGGGACATCGTGAAAAGGCCGGTTTTGACGTTTGATGATTTTGGGAATTTCTATGCCATTGTGGATTGTTGTAATTTTTGCCGAAGGTACGCGTAGTGTATTTTTAAGATATTCCGCGACATCGGACGAAATCGCTATGTAAATTTTAGAAAAAGATTTGAGCCCGCGCATCACAAAAATTCCCAGTTTACCGTAATCATTCTGAACGTTGTGGATTGTTGTAATAATATTTTTACAGCCCGCCATGCGTGCCGAGATACGCCCCCAAAAATCCGCGGCGAAAAGATTGGTATGAACTATATCGGGCTCCAAATCGCGCAACAGATTTTTAAGAATATTTATGTTTCTTAATCTGCCAAAGATACCCTTGCGCGCAAGAATGGTAAACGGAATGTTCTGGTCGCGAAGCGATTCCTCGAGCCCGCCTCCGCGAACATTGGCAATTATGTGCGCCTCATAACCCGAATCGGGCACGCGAGCTGCCAGTTGCATCACCAAGCGCTCGGCGCCTCCTCCGGCAGAGAGGGTTGGCAAAACATACGCCACAAGCTTTGGTGATATTTTTTTACGGCATTCAAATACCCATGCCGATGATCTTTTACGCGGAAGATGAACGGCTAAAAGTCCATCCAACCCATCTAAAAAATGAAAAAGTGAACTGCCTTTTTTAATGCGATTTGAATATTTGGCGCAAACTCCATTCAAGAAACTGCAGGATGCCACGGATGAAAAAATGCGCAAGTTTGCATCTTTAATATTATCGCGAATTTTGGCATAGGTTGATTTTTGTTTGGTAACGCCAAAGAGGATGATACCGTGGGTTTTTAGTTTATCCAGCATTGTTTGGCAGGTATCCGTGATTTCTTCCGTGGGGCCGGATAGGGCATTTAAAACAATATCGTATTTACCGGTGGGTTCCTCCATTAGCCGTGTGGTTTTTGCATTGATGGGAATCCCCAATTCTTGCGACAGTTTTTGAGCTTTTAGGGCGGATGTTTCCGATAAATGCAGATTTGTAATTTGATAACCCAAGGCGGCAATGGGGATTGCAAAATTCGCATTTTCATCGCCAACCACAAGAATATTAAGCTCTTTGCCCGGGTATTGATCTGAATATGAAGCGATTCTTTCTATAAACAAATCAAGAGCACGAAGCCCGCCCGCGGTACGGTGCAAAGTTGTAGTGGCGTGATGAGGCAAGCTGGGTTTCATAACTATGTGATTCCAAACAGGTTTTCTTTTTGATTGCGTTTTTCGCGGATGTGATACATTTCTGAAGCGGCCAAGAGCAAACCGATTGGCAACCAGAGATGCGACGTCCAGTAAGCGGTGTTAAAAAGTTGGTAAACAACCGCGCCCGAGGCCGAGGCGGCCAGCAAGTAGCAAACGATTAACGGTTTGCCGTTTAGATCTTTCATGCGCGACCAGGCATATCTGCCGGCCATGATTAAGACGAGTACGTAAGATAAAAGCCCAAACGATCCAACCTCGGCAATAAGTTTTTGGATAAAACCATGCGCGTCGAGCGGGGCGCCAAATTCCATAACGAATACACTTGCATTGCCCACTCTCCAGATATACGTACCGGCGCCGGAGCCTATGATTGGGTGTTCGGTAAAAGCCGTCCAGGCTATTTCGGTTAGCATCCATCGGGTAGTATTGGAGCTTTCGGCGGTTGGCGAGAAACTGAACTGCAATTGATAAAGTGCCAGCGGGATCATTACTATAACCAAACCGATTATTACGCTTAAATATTTTTTTATAAGCGGACGCCAAATCGTGATGAGTAAAAAACCAAGTTGAATAATAAATACTATCCAGGCCGAACGCGCAAAAGTGAGCAAACCCGCCAATACTTGTGCCGAACTCAGAACAATGAGGATTTTAAACATCCGGGTTTTTTTGGAAAGGAATGCCAAAGCAAGGGTTGCGGGCGCGGCTAACATTAAAAGCTCGGCTAATAGATTATGGTTATCACCTATTGCGTTGATGCCGAACATGGGGATTGGGTGCGCGCGTCGTACAGCCCACGCGTATGGCTCGATGGATAACAAGGAAAAGTATGCGTTTATGGCAGCCAAAACCCCCACCAATGTAATCACGCCAAATACCGCGCGCAAACGACGTTCGGAGCGGATGAGGTTGGCTGGCAACGCGATAAAAGCGACATAGCAAAAAATAACAGGGCGCAAAACAAACTTGCCAACCAAAACCGGGTCGGGGCCGTAAGAGCTTAGAATTGTTACCAAATGCGCAAAAGCCAAAACAGCATATGATTTCCAAACAGGTAGAACCGGGCGCCAGTTTAAATCGTGGCGCTTAAACCAAAGTAAAATAACTTTTACAGCCCAGGCGGTGATGAGCGCCATCAAAATAACATCTCCCAAAAAGATATCGATAGAACCTCCAAAAGCACGCTCGCCAATGTTTAACGCGCCGGTATCTAATGAAACGGTCAGACCCAAAAAGAGAGAGAAGAAAATGGCCGTATAAAATGTTGTATAGGTTGCTCTATAAGCAAAGACCAAAAGTATTATCGCGATAGTTATGGCGATAGGGCCAAAAGGGATACCAAAAACCACCAAAATTGTGCCAACAAAAAGCAAAAGAAAAAGACCCCAGGATAATATTGGCCAACTTGAGGCGCTTTTTTCCGGCTTTTGATGATTTTGAGCCTTATGTTTACCCTCCATGCATTTAATAGTTTATAAAGTTGAAAGTTCGTAAAGTTAATAAAGTCAGTTACTTAAAACTTTACGAACTTTATAAACTTTATAAACTTTATAAACTTTACGAACTCCATTATAGCATATGCGAGAATAGCAAAAAAGTGCACAATCAAGGGAAATTTTGCCTTATTCTCGATAGTGATTGATATTTCGCTCCGTCATCCCTTGACAAAAAGCTCATTTTAGTGATAAGAAGCACGTATCTGTGCACACTTTTGTGCACCGAAAACACGGACTTTTCACAAGTGTTTCAGCGTGTTTCTACCAACAATCGGGAGGAGATGAGGAGAATGAACATGCGACAATATATCAGCGTACGCTTTCTCTTGTTTTTGCTGGTGACGGCCATCGTCGCCGGTTGCGGGGGCATGAATGACCCCGGGCAAGAGCCTGTGAAACAGAAGCAGGAAGCACTGTGCGTAACAAGCGGTTACTGCACGCCGGAGCAAGCAGGAATCAACGAAACCTGCTACAACAACGCCTCGCAGACAATACTCACGTGTTGGAGGTGCTTGTTCGTGCCCAATACCGAGATCCCCGGGCTCGAAGCCCAATATCCGGATTTCGACAATTGTGCACAGCCGGATAGCGGTACCGCCGGTTCTTCCGGTGCAGCGGGCTCCGCAGGGAGTGGAGGCACGGCCGGAGTTGGCGGAGTTGGTGGTGATGCGGGAGTGGATGCCTTCGTTTGTAACGACGGCGACACGCTCAATTGCACCAACGAATGCCCCGCCGAACACACCGGTGCAAAAACCTGTTCCAACAACGCATTCGGCGCTTGTGTCTGTGTCCCTTGGGGTGCGGATGGCGGAGCCGGAGCGGCTGGCAGTGCGGGTTCGGCCGGGAGTGCGGGAAGCGCAGGTTCGGCAGGATCAGCGGGCTCCGCAGGGAGCGCGGGTTCGGCTGGCAGTGCAGGAAGCGCCGGATCGGCCGGAAGTGCTGGCATGGATGCCGGCGTGGATGCGATGCCCGATGCGGAACCGGATGCAGAAGTTGATGCCGGCGTGGATGCTCCACTTTGCCCCGAAACACAGGGCGCGTACTGTTCACCGCCCGGTGAATATGCTTGCAATGACACACTGCGATGCAGTTGCGTCCTCGACCTGTCCAATGACGATGCCGGGGAGATCTACCAGAGTGTCTGGTCAGACCCAACAGCCACGGGCATCTGGGAATGCTTGGGTGAATGCCAGTGGTCCAACCCATGCACGCAAGAATGCGCAACATGCGTTGGCCCCGCATTGGGAGGCGTGATCGGTGAAACCGAAACCTTCCAATGTCGTGGTGGATACTTGTTCCGTCCGGATATGGTAATCACCGGCGTGCCCATGTGCCCCGACACCGATGGCGGCGCGGGCGGTTCGGCAGGATCAGCTGGCAGTGCCGGCTCCGCAGGGAGTGCGGGCAGTGCCGGAACAGCCGGTTCGGCGGGAACCGCGGGAACAGGCGGCGCGGGCGGAAGCTCGGGCACGGCAGGTTCAGCAGGCACGGCCGGCTCCGCAGGGAGCGCGGGCAGTGCAGGCACCGGTGGCTACGGCGGGGAAACCCAAGTAGCCTGTGAGCAGAGCGAAGTTTACACAACGTCACTCACAGCAGTGCCTTCGACAGGGCTGTACCTCATGTACATGCCCCCCGCCTACCCAGACCCGCTTCATGGCGGGCTCTATGACTGGACGGACTTCGGTGCCAATGGACCCGGGGGTTACTCCGGATACTTCGACACCGACTGGCAGCTTCGTTGCGTGACCGACTCTTCGCAACAGTCGCCGTTCATCTGTCCCATGGAAACTGCGGTCACCTATCTCATGGAAATCATGCCGAAGATCGTTCTGCCGGAAACGGTGAACGATTGCTCGGTGTACCATGACAGTGCGGCTTTGTACTGGTGCAATGCTGTCGACACGGAAGCTGATAAGGATCAGCTCTACTGCGCCGGCACCTGGCGCCTCTACCAAAACGGCGTCATGATCGACGAATACGTCGATGCACCCGGCCTCACACCCGTGGCAGGATCCTATTTCCAGAAGGTCTACAAAGATCCTGGAAATCCTGACGCTTCATTCACAAGTTATCGCGTTCACATGGGAGTCCTCTGGACACCGTGATTCGGTAACCGTTCCTTCCTACCTTGACCGAGGCAATTCTTGCCTCGGTTTTCTTTTACCTTGATTTACAGGATTAACAGGATTTACCGGGATTAAAACCCACTGATTAACAGGATTATTATCTATTATTTTAAAAAATATGTAGGGGCTAACCTCGTGTTCGCCCGTTCTGTCGCCAAGGGCGTAACTTAAATAGCTGTAGCATAAGTGCGGGCGATCACAAGGATACGCCCCTACGAAGACAAAAAGAAAACCGCCCCGATAATTATCGGGGCGGGTTAGGGTTGTAGTTAAAGAGCTAGTTTGTCAGCTTACTCTCGCTGATGTACCGATGGCAGGAATCCTGCGTCGGCACCTTGGAAAGACTGACTGGGATGGGTGTGGAAGTTGATTGGCCGAAGCCGTAACCACGGGCGCTGATGTTACTCAGCTCGTGGCAGGTTCCGCCCCAGTAGGAGTTATCCCACTCGGTGGGGCTACCCCACTCGAAGTAGAACTCCCTCGGGGCGTAGTAGCCGGTGAATGACTTCTCAAAGCATGAGCTAATGTAGCTCATGGTGTGAGGCTGCCATTTCGGGGCTACTTCCCACAAGGTGGGCTTGGGGTGCACGTACTCCGAGGGGCCACAGAGGGTGACGACCACGGTTGCAAACGGGTCTTTACCGTTGCAATCTTGGTCCTCACCGTCGCCCCACACTTCTACTGCATTGGGGCGGACGCGGGGGTCGGAGTCCAAGCAGTCACCTTCGGTAACCGTGTAGCCATCGCCATCAACATCACTTGAAGTGATAAGATGTGAAGGCTCCGCAATCACCTCGAGGTTGTACCAGCCTCCGCCATTATCCTTGGCGTAAGGCGGCACAGTCCAACTGACAATACCGTCGATCTCGACATAGCAGTAGGTGTTCATCTTGTAGATGGGGGCACCGTACTGCTCGGTGGCGGAGACGGCTGAGAACGACCAGAACTCGTTTGTGTTCGGGTCGTAATTCGCGGGGTCCGCTGCCGCGTTCCATTCGAAGGCGCTTCCTTCCTTGATTTGAACACTGAACTTAGCCCAGTGTACAGCGTGAGTATTGTTGTACTCACCAAGGAAATCTCCCCATTCAACCGGATTTTGTGACTCGTGATCCACATCCTTTCCGAGGATGTAATAATCGTGAGCCAGCCCATCCGGATGGCGCAGGAAGCACGTGAGCAGAGCTTCATCGGCCAAGGGTTGCGGCGGGTCTTGAATGTTTCCGTCGCAGTTTTCGTCGACATCGTTGTCGGGCACTTCTTGAGCACCAGGGTTGATGTCGGAGCGTGCATCGTTGCAGTCACCGGCTTGCACTGCGTAGCTCGAAGGCTTCTCGCAGGCCGCGGTGGTGACTTCTTCAACGCCGTAACCATCGCCGTCAGCATCGCGGTAGAAGGTGGTTTTGACACCTTCGTCGATTTGGCCGTCGCAGTCATTGTCGTATCCGTCGCAGACTTCGGTGGCGTTTGGATGGACGTTGAAGTTCTGGTCGTTACAATCGCCTTCTGCGACTGTGACTCCGTCCCCATCAACATCTTCCACAACTCCGCCACCCGATCCACCGGTTCCAGAAGTACCACCTGTTCCGGCAGTCCCGCCAGTTCCTGATGTTCCGCCGGTGCCAGACGTTCCGCCTGATCCCGAGGTTCCACCAGTTCCCGCCGTTCCACCGGACCCGGCAACTCCGCCTGTTCCTGCGGTACCACCTGTGCCCGAGCTTCCGCCCGTGCCGGCAGTTCCACCTGAACCCGCGACGCCGCCGGTGCCGGCAGTTCCACCAGTTCCGGATGCGCCAGCCGATCCGGCTGTACCATCCCATACCCATTTGCACAAGTTTGACCATTGGCCATCTGTACACTCTTCGGTGCAAGAGTAGCCGGTCTCACATGGGCAAGGTCGCATATCGCCGGAGTTGCAGATTTGTGTGGGTTTGCAAGTGCACAATTCGGACAACTGTCCGCCTACGCACTCTTGCGTACCCACGAAGTCGGCGCCACAGCGATATGAGCAGTCGGCGTCCGCGGTACAGGCGTTCGAGCTTCCGCCCGTGCCGCCGGAGCCAGCAGTTCCGCCCGTTCCCGATGTTCCACCTGTGCCCGAGCTTCCGCCCGTGCCGGCAGTTCCACCGGTTCCCGATGTTCCTCCGGTTCCGGATGTTCCGCCCGTACCCGAAGTTCCACCGGTTCCCGCGGTTCCGCCTGCACCGGATGTTCCACCGGAGCCGGAGGCTCCTGCGGTTCCGCCGGTGCCTTGGGGTTCGGGGCACTTGCATTCGCTGGACCAAGTATTCGTGTCCAGACAAAATTTTTGCCCATCCGCACCATCGGCACAGTCGCACCACTTCCATGCACCCGGAGGGTTGCAATGGTTGGGGTCGACTTCTGCTCCCGCGGAGCCGGATTCGCCGGCTGAACCGGCTTCTCCGGACGCTCCCGCAGAGCCGGCCGCCTCGGAAGGCGAACCGGTTTTCTCGGGTCCGCTCTCGCCTACACAGGCGGAGCTGAAAACTGCAAGATACAAGATACAAGATACAAGATACAAACATTTCCGGAATTCCATGGTTTTCTCCTATGTCTTTTGCCCAGGTCGAAGTCTACAATCCGTTGTCCGAAGACGTGGGACGTAAGACGAGCGACGTGGGACGTTTTTCGAGGATCAGTAGGCGTTTTCCTCCATTGGAAAACATATCAATATAGCACAAAAAAGCCATTTTGTCAATGGTAGCTGGACAGAGTTTTTATCTAGAATTAAATAAAATTGGAAATACCTTAATTATTAGCTTAACAAAGCTAAAAATAATCAAACTGTGGATTGATACAAACTATTGACAACTTAGCTAAATATTGGTACAGTCGAAATGTCCTAATCGACAGCGCGCTAAAGAAGAAGGACGCAGGTTGCCAAACTCCAAGCAATAGGAGCAAGGAAATGCGTACCAAACTACTTGATCATGGCCATTATTATTATGTAGCACAGGGTCTGTGAGGCTCCAGGAGCCCACGCCGTAAACCTTGTGTATATATAGGAATTTGTGCCATGAACATGCGCACCGATGCGGATACTCGTACTAACGGAATCGGACCTTCAGAGTGCAAGCGCAGGTTTACAGCTCTCGAGCTGCAGCCGCACATGCATTGCCCTGCGTGCGGGTAACTGTGGGCCTCTGAGCCCATATATTATCCGTACACAGTAAGACAGCAAGCACCGATGATATGCCGCTTGCCAATTCCGAGACTGAAATTGAAAACTTGATGGTAAGATGTAGCTGACACGCTAAACTCGCATGGATCGAGTCTACTGATTCGGCCATTCCCAATGCAAGTGCAAGCTCGCACAACGCAAGCAACAATTGCTCTTGCATCGCACTGTCTACGGTTGCTATGGGGATACTACCCATAGAATTCGTACATTAAAACAAGCGTCGACTTACTCCGCTTGTTGATTGATTCTATAAAATGATCACGCGTTACTTGCGTGCTTTTTTTATTCGCTGGATCTTGCACACCTCCACACCGCTTCGTACATTGCACGCGTCAATGCATAAACTTCCGGACTTTCCAATAAAAAAGCAATCGGCTTAGCCTTCATGATTATGTACAAAACTTTGTTGTCAAAAAGATGCAAATCACCTGTAAAGGGATAAGATTCGTATGCTATATGCTTAACCTCCCAATTTGTACGATCAAAATAAGGTGATTTTAACCCTTCTTTAATTGCCATAATAATTTTACCATGGATACGTTTACCGGCCTCCACCCTTTGACGTTCGTCGATCTTTGATATGGATAAAGTTTCTTCATTTATAGCAACAAAATTTAGCATCTCGCCTCTGGTTTGCATCATTATCTCACGCGCACTTCTAACACCTTCTTCTCCTTCAAAGAATTTAACAATTGGTTTTTCTTGTGTTGATGAGTTATACAAAGCTAAAAAAGATGGCAACGCTTCTTTTAACCTATCTTCTTTTTCTTGGATGAGCCGTACATCTTTTTCGATAAGGCGTTTTAAGCGCTCGGGCGACTCGGCGACGAACATGGTTTTTTTACCTTGGTCGAAAGTGGACATTAAACCGCGTCGCTTAAGCGATTCGATCATCACGTATGTTGTAGCGCGGTTAACCCCCGATTTTTTGGCAATATCTTGAACCGAAGCCGGGCCCAGCTCGAGCATCGATAAATATACCAGGGATTCCTTGTCGGAGAGGCCGTACTCGGCCAAGCATTCTTTTAAGTCTTTCATATTTACTTTAGGGAAACGTCTTAACGATTTTAGGGAAACGTCTTAACGTCATAACGTCTTAACGGGGTTGGTTTTGGTTCGTACGTTAGGACGTTAAGACGTTAGGACGTTAAGACTATTGTAGTTACCATTGTGTTAGTACAGGAAGGGTTAGTTCGGCGGTGTTGCGCCAGGTGTATTTGGCCGCTTGGGCAATGCCCGCTGTGCGCAGACGGCTTGCTAAACCGGATTCGTCTTGGATTCTGGCCATTGCATGCGCCATGCTCTCGAGTTCACCGGGTGTAAAGTATATGCCGGCTTCTTTGCCGATTATCTCGGGGAGTGAGGCGGCGTTGGATGAGAGAACCGGGCAACCGCAAGCCATGGCCTCGACAGGCGGAATGCCAAAACCTTCGTACCAAGAAGGGTGAATAAGCGCTTGGGCGCCGTTTAGAATTGCCGGCTTATCAGCCTCGGGGACGTAGCCGAGTTGCAAGATATCTTGTTTAGCGTTTGACTCGGCTATGGTTTTCTTAATTTCTTCATAACCAAACCCCGGGTTGCCGATTAACACCAATTTGGTTGGATCACCCAGGCCTCGGCGTGCCTTGAATAAGGTAAAAGCTTTAACCAAATTTGTGATATTTTTTTTAGCCTCCAAACGGCCGATTGTTACAAAATACGGCTTGGGAATGCGATAGCGTGTTAAGCGCTCCTCGATTTCGGCATGATCAGAGATTGGCCTGTAGCGATCGTGATCGATGCCATTTGGAGTGATGGCGATTTTAGATGGATCGATGCCGTATGTTTCAGAGATTTCGCGCCCCGAGAATTCGGATACAGTAATAACTCTTTCGGCTCGTTTGGCGATATCTTTTGTACTCCACTCGTGGAATTTGCGGTCGCGGGTTTTGTACAACTGCGGTAAACGACGAAAGCCCACGTCGTGGATTGTGACTACGGATTTTTTAGAAGAGACCCTGGGCAGAACATGTGCCGGCACAAAAAAAACATCCGTGGGGCGGCACCAAAGCTCGTAGGAAAGGCGGACTTGGGTCCAACCTTTTTTGACCGGCCAGTGAGCGCGTACCTCGTACCAATTCTTGGGCAGTTTTTCCAAACCGTTTTGCAATACTTCGTTCGAATACAAAACCCAAGAATGCTCGCTATCTTTTGTAAGCTCTTTTAAATTCTGAATAACATGCCACGCATACCATTCTACACCGGTTTTATTGGTTTTATTGGCGCGTGAAGCATCAATTCCTATTAACATGTCAACATTATAACACATTCTCCATGTAGCATGTAGCACTTAACCTGTAACAATGATCGTAGGGTGCGAACCTCGCGGTGCCCCTCGTAGTCGAATGACGAAGTGGGGTGTTCGCCCGTGCTGTCGCTGGAAGCGGAACTAAATAACACATATCACAATGTATGTAACATATAGCGCATAACAGGTAACATAGAGTACATATCCAGACACATGTAGTGAGAATTTAGGGAAAAGTCCTAACATCTTAACGTCGTAACGGTACTGGTTTGTGGATTGTTACGTTATGACGTTAAGACGTTATGACGTTAAGACTCATCATGTTATGACTTTACGACTTTCCAAGTGAGATGGTAACCTTGGTTGCATGGGTTACTACATAATAATCCGCGGACCACTTGGTTGCGGAAAAACGACCACCGCTAAAGCGCTTTCCGCTCGGTTGAGTGCGGAGTATTTATCTGTGGATGAAGTTATTAATGAATATAAACTTGATAGCGATAAGGAGGATGGTTTTATCTCGCAAGCGAGTTTTAAAAAAGCTAACGATCATTTGGCAGAAAAAGCTAAAGAGTTTTTAGATAAAAAAATACCAGTCATTATCGATGGTAATTTTTATTGGAAATCACAAATTGAGGATTTGGCGAGCAAACTCGTTTATCCGTATGCAATATTTACTTTGGATGCTCCGCTTCCGGTTTGTGTTAATCGCGACAGCAAGCGCGAGAATCCGCTTGGAGCTGATGCGGTGAAAGTTGTTTATGAAAAAACGGCGAGCGTGGAAGCTGGCAAAAAAATAGATGTTACCCGGGAAACTGAAGCAATAATTACGGAGATTATTGATGTGCTGATAATGAAAAACAGATAAGTTCGTAAAGTTAAAAGTTCATAAAGTTTATAAAGTGGATAATAACGAATGTCTCAACTTTACGAACTTTATGAACTTTATGAACTTTTAACTTATTTATGAGTTCCCCAAAATCGATCTCTTGTATGAGTCGAGATTTTCAAGCGCGATGCCCGTGCCTTTGGCAACGCAGTATTGGGGTTCGTCGGCTACGAAGGCTGGGATGCCGGTGGCTTCGGCGATGATGCGGTCTAAGTTTCTTAATTGTGATGACCCGCCCGAGAGGACTACGCCTTTTTCCATCACATCCGCGGAGAGTTCTGGAGGGGTGTTGCGCAAAACTTCTTTGATTGTGTCTATGATTCCCTGCAGTTCGTGCTGAATTGCATCTGTAATATCATCGGAATTAATAGAGACTACGCGCGGGAGACCGTTAATCATATCACGGCCCTTGATTTCCATTTCCAATTTATTTTCCAAATACAGAGCCGAACCGATGCGGATTTTTGCCTCTTCTGCGGTGCGCTCACCGATTGCCAGCCCGTATTTACGGCGGATATGCTCTTGAATTGCCAAGTCGAGCTTGGTACCGCCAATGCGGACGGATGCCGAGGAGACGATACCACCCAAAGAAATAACAGCGATTTCCGATGTGCCTCCGCCAATATCGGTAATCATGTGGCCGGATGCGGAGCCAATGGGGATGTCTGCGCCTATGGCGGCAACGATTGGCTCTTTAATAATATAAGCTGCACGTGCGCCGGCGGCGATTGTTGCGTCGATAACCGCACGACGCTCGGTTGATGTGATGCCGCCGGGGACCGCAACCATAACCTCGGGGCGGAAAAAGCGGACACTGCCCAAGGCTTTGTTTAAAAAGTAACGAAGCATGGCCTCGGTTGTGTGGTAATCGGCAATAACACCATCTTTAAGCGGACGGCGGGCAACTATTGTATCCGGAGTGCGCCCAATCATATCTTTTGCTTCTTTGCCAACAGCAAGAACGCGTTTATCCGCGATAGACACTGCAACAACCGAAGGCTCATTCATAACAATCCCTTTTTTAGGGATGTAAACGAGCACTGTTGTTGTGCCCAAGTCGATAGCCACCTTTTTTCCAAACATAATTCCAGCCTATCTCATCACCAATGCGGACTTTTCGCAAGGGTACAAGTTGAACAAAACCATTGTTCAAATTTCTGCCTTGTATTAATTTGTAGGGATAGATCTTGTGTCTATCCGTACTATTTCGACCAAGAAACTCTGATACAAATAAATAAAAAGGGGCCACAACAGATTGTTACAGCCCCTGAGCTTTTTAACAAACAAATACTTGTCGAAATATCGAAGTGCTTCTTAGTCAGAAGGAATGTCCCCAGCAAGCTCTAACTCTTTTTCATACAGATCTTCCTCGTAGCCCTCATTATCATAGTCAGGCTCTTCGATCGGGACATGGCCAATTAGCGTACCATCCCTGCTGTATATAGGTTTATCTTTGTCCGGGTAGCCACCCACGGGGTCAACAGCTCCCTCGAGAGGATCCTCATTATCCCACGCAGACTCATCGCATTCAAAGTCCTCCTCGTCCTCCTCGAGTTCACAACGTCTTCTTTGCTGCGCAATCTTCGGACCTTTAGCATCCTTATCCCAGCATTTTTGACAGATCGTGTAACCGTCGGCGGTTTTATGCTTTTTCTCTGTATCATAGATAAACATATGACACCACGCACATTCTTCTCCGGGATGAGGATGAGGCTCGTCCCACGGAAACTCGACTTTGCCACAAATCTCACACTTAAAATTCTCCTCCTTGACCCACAATTCACCCTGGTGAGTACTGGCACAGTAACCAATTTCATAATCGTTACCAGAGTCATCATGACAGGTTACAATCCACTCATTTTCCCCACCACTATAACGCATGACCCTGTAAACGATAACCTCCAATGTATACTGACCATTGCACTCGATTGTAAAATTGACTGAGCGCATTTCTTTATCATTATCAAAGAGCGCAAGCATGATGTTGAACTTGTCCGGACCGTTCGTAACCGTAAACTTTCTGCTGTGTTTTCTGTTTGCCATTCAATGCCTCCTGAGATTTCTCCGACGTGTGCCGGTATTGTTTATTGTTTATCAATCAAGCATTCAAATGTTTGTAACACAAAATACAGTTATTGTCAAGAGTTTAGGGACAAAATAATGCTTTAATTAGAGAAAAAAATTCTAATCAAGTAAATTTAAGCACGGATAACCACAAGGGTTATCCCTACGTAATTTGTTTATATAGTTATTCCAGTTCTACTTTAAACACCTGATCATAAAGTGACCCCGCTTGTGCTTCGTAGTTGGTATCTCCCCATTTTTCTTCGGGCTCGGGTGGTTGAGCCGAGGCTATGCTTTGAGGGAACAGGATTTTTACGTTAAATTCCGCGTTGTCGACACCGGGTTGTTTGGGCCAATCGAGGCGGTAGGTGCCATCTAAAATTGATGAGATGGATGATTTGGGGAGTTCGTATGTAAAAGAAAGCTTGCCTGTTTTGCCGGGTTCGATTGCCCAAAAAGCGCCAAAAACCGTTTTGCCGAGATCTTTCATGATATCAACTTTACCGGGAACAAAACGGCCGCCGGTTTGGGTGAGGTCGCCCGCCATGGCACCGGTTGAGGAGATGAATTGGCTGCCTTCGGGAACGTAGATGCGGGTGTAACTGCGGTAGCGAGTGTAGCGCCAAGTGATTTGCCTGTTTGTGTTTTGATAAGTGAGGGTTACATTTGCGCGAGGATGTTCGAGATCGCGGGCATCGAGTGTGTACTGGATTGATTTTGACATTACGCCATCAGTTTTTAACGCGGCTAAATTGGCATCGATTATCCAAAGAAAATCTCCGTTTGTGGGCTTGGCGCGAGCGCTCCAATTTCGTGCGTCGATGGTTGATTGGATTTTAGGATCGCGATTATAGAGAAGGATTTGTTTTTGATCGAGCGCGGTTGTTATAATTCCCAATACTTTTGGCCAATCAGATCTGGGTAGGTTTTGGATTTTGGCGATAATTTCTTCCGCAACATAACCCATAAGCTCTTTCCGGTTTTCTTGCGTAATACCCGGAGCCATTTCCACCTCATACTGTAATAGATCCATAAAATTATCCGCATTAAATGTTTTGCCATCCACGATAACCGGGCCGGTAAATGCCAAGAGCGACTCAAAGAACCCGGGTTCAAGAGCAATAAATCCTGTTTGATGAGGAGCTGTTCCCAGCGGGACGGCTCGCTCTCGTTCATAAAAATCCAAGACACGCTCGGCAGAGGTAGGAAAATCAGGCGACCAATTAGCATCACGCATGAACCACTTGGTAACACCAAGATGTTCTTTGATTGGATCCGGTGGAACCTCACTCCATACACCGGAAGCCGGATTATCTATACTGTAGACATCATAAAAATCAAAATCGTCGTAATAACCCGCGTCGATATCCATGGTGATTACACTTCCAATAAAACCACCGGCCGGCCTAATCTCATCTGCGTTTTGAGTAACTATTACGTAATTTTGAGGGTTGGGATAACCAAGTAGTGGTACGAATACTTCGATAAGCGGAACACCTTGCTCTAAAGATTGTTGAAGTATTGGCAAGTAAACCGTCATCGGCTCCAGGGCATCGCGGATTGGGCCGGCGAGTTGATCTTTGTGGAGATCATTCCACATGGCGAGGGCAATATCGATTTTGTCGCGTGCCAGGCGGATCTCGGGGAGTGATTTGTAGAGAGACGAGAGCAATGCGTAGCGTTCTTCTTTGGTTAGATCTTGCAAACGCTTTGATGCATCAACATCAACCTGTGCCGCGCCCGATGTTTTGGTGGCTAAAAACAGAGCATCCTGCAAAGCTCCGGCAACATCTAAAATATCTTGAACACCATCCAATGTTTGCGCGCTGACTTGGGCTGTGTCTTGCAGACCGCGGATTTGGGTACCCAAATAAGGCATGTCGCGCCAAAAGCCAACGCCGTTTAAATAGTCTTGCATGGCATCGAACTGCTTTTGCGCACTGCCGGCCTCGGACTTGGCGGAATCGAACTCGCCCGCCTCGAGCATATTTTGCATGCTCTCGAGCGAGAGCTTGGCCTGATAGCCCGACCAGCCGGCACGACTTAAAGCAATAAGCGGCGGGATAAACAGGATGCCTAAAATTATTGCAACTGCAAGAATCGTATACTTGAGTTTACTATTCTTTTTTGGTTTAAGCTTAGGAACTTCCTCTCGTCGCTCGTCGCTCGTCGCTCGTCCTACGTCGTTTGTATTACGTCCTGCGTCCCACGTCGCTCGTCCTACGTCGGTTTGGTTGTGTTCGATGTCGTCGGAGGGGCGGAGGGGGATGAAGGGTTTGCTCGGCTCACCTCGTCGCTCGTCGCTCGTCGCTCGTCCTACGTCACCCACTGTGTTAACGTCGTTGGATTCGACTTTGGTAACCGAAGAATCCGGCTCATGGGGAGGCGGTAGTGCGGGAACGCTGGGGCATGTTAGAAAATTTGGTGATTGCACCATGTTGCTTTAAAGCACCTGGCGTATTTCGATATGAGGATTTTTCACGCCACGGTACTTCCAGAAATAGTATACCGCACTTCTTATATGTTTGCGTGTTAACTTGTGGGTAAAAACCTGCCACGGCCACGTGATCATGCTTTCGCGGGCGTGATAGTGGACCAAGCTGGCGTGTGGAGCGTAAACTACGCGCCAATTATATTTCCAAGCACGCCTGCAAATATCCACTTCCTCGAAGTACATGAAAAAGTTTTCATCAAATAATCCAATCTCGTCCAGTGCCTTTTTTCTGATCAAAATTGCGGAACCCATAAGCGCATCAACTTCGATTGCGCGATTTTGATCGAGCAACTCTTTCATTAGGTAGTGGCGGATGGCACGCTTCCCCCATGGAGTTAAGCCGAGTGGAGATCTGCGATAGATTGGAATGAGTGGATTGGGGAAACGATAGCAAGAATCTTGCCTGGTGCCATCGGGATTTAAAAGTTTGGGGCCAACCAACCCAACATCCGGGTGTTCGTCCATGAATTTTACCAGCTTCTCCAGTTCTCCGGGAAAGATGACCAGATCAGGATTGACGAGCATGATGTATTCTCCGCGTGCGCGACGCAGAGCAAAGTTGTTGCCCGCGCCAAAGCCGACGTTTCTGGGAGTATCGATAACATCAACCCATGGATATTTGGATTTAACCAACTCCCCTGTCTCGTCGCCCGGAGCATTGTTAACTAAAAAATATTCATGCGGGAAATCGATACCCGCATCTTGAAATCCTTTTAAAAGTAATCTGATTAAGTTTGGTGTTTTGTAACAAACCGTCACAAAAGAGACCTTGGGGTCGCCGGCTTTTATGTTTTCTTGATTGTATTTATTATTATTCTCCTTACTCATACCAAAACCCCTCGGATTTGTGCAGAAGAAATCTTTTCCTTTTGCTTCAAGTTCTTACGCTTTTTCCACATTTTTGGCAAGCCCGCCAATGCTTTGAAATAGCCCTTAATGCTGGCCCAAAAGAAGAGGGATGCCACCAATTTTGCGCTTTCATAAGGCAAAATCCAGAGGCCGTGAATGAAAATATCCGCTAAAGTTAGGTGTTTTACCAGCAACCAAGTATGGTTGCGGGTAGAGAGTAAATTGATATGCGCCGGTTTTTTACGGCGATATGCAAAAGCCGTGAGCCAATTGTTCTTAGCGGTTGATGGAGCCGCGCGGTGATGCCATGCCAAAGCCTGCGGTACATAGGCGCTTTTCATACCCAACCTCTTTAAGCGCCAAGCTACATCCAAATCTTCTTGGTAAGCAAAAAAATCTTCATCATAAAACTGCTCGCCCTCTTGCGCACGAACCAGTGAGGATGCCCTAAAGCAACTGAATGCTCCGCAGACTCCAAAGATTTCGCGCTCGTTGTCGTATTGATTTTCATCCGGCTCGCCGGCTCCTCTATCATAGGCACGGCGGGCTTTTGTGAGTACAAGGCCGGTAGCGTCTAAAAGATTGGATCGCTCGGTTTTGATGTGCTCGGTTTCTGTCATGCGCAAATATGCCCGGCGGAGTTTGGGCATGCAAGCATCCACATCCGGGTGAGAATCCATAAACTCTTGCAGGTTTGCCAGGCAACCCGGGTCGAGCTCCGTATCGGGGTTGCAGATGATTATGTAGCAAGTCGAAAGATCCGCCTCCTTCCAACGCGAAAGTGCCAAGCTGATTCCTTGGTTGTGCGCCCGGCAAAACCCCTGGTTGTTCATGTTGCGCAAAACAGTAACAGTTGGGCGCTCGGATGCGATTTTGGCAGGCGCGCCATCGTTTGAGGCGTTGTCTACAACAATTGTTCTAAAAGGAATAATCTGTTCATCCAATGATTCAAAAAGAGCCGGCAAATAAGCCATCGAGTTCCAGCTCACAATGTTGAGAGATAATCTTTCGGGGGTGTTATCCATAGATTGGGATTATGACGTAAGAACCAAATATTCACAAATGTTAAACATTAGTTTGTAAAGTTTGTAAAGTTCGTAAAGTGGTTAGCGGGATGAATGACTTTATAAACTTTATGAACTTTATGAACTTTCAAGTTTATGAACTAAATAAATATTGACCAAATGACTAAAAAATTCAGTTCGTAAAGTTTGTAAAGTTTGTAAAGTGGTTACCGGGATGAATGGCTTTATAAACTTTATAAACTTTTAACTTTATGAACTAAATAAATATTCACAAATTTTTTAGTCATAATCAAAAACAAATTCGAAATATGAAAAATTTACAAACTCAGTCGATTCTTGCGGATGGAATATAGAGCTTGTGTTTATCTTATGATTTATAACTTCTCTTATTTCACCTCAATTGATGCTTGAATCGCTTCCAATTCTTGCTTTGTAGCATCGTCTCCGGTTTTGTAGAAAATACCACTTGCGATGTTTCCTTCGTAGCCATGGTATTTGGTATCTTTGGGAAACTCGTCGATTTGTTCTTGTGTCATGTCTGATGTAGGAACCGGAGCAACGGTTGGTTCAAAATTACCGACCATAATTTTGCCGTTATCTCCAGAGATTGTTACAACTCCGGCAGTATCCGTACTTACAGTATAATTATTTGGGTATTGAAATGTGAAAAAATCTCCGGAATATGTTTTCAGCCCGGTTTGCTGTATGGAATTTTCCGGAACTTCATTATTAGAAAATTGTTGTAAAAGATACACACCTCCGACCACGATGATAATTGCTATTGTTGCGGCGAGTGCAATTTTTGTTCCTTGTGTCATATGTTGATTGGATAAAGATTATTTTTTCAGTATAGATGAGAATTATAATAGAAACAACTTCTTTAATTAGGAACTATTACCTACACCTTCTCTTTCCCCTCACCCAACTCCGTTGTCCTCTTTGGCGAAACATTGAATCCCAAATACTTCCCTATCATCAACCTTGTCTGCGAATCGATAGCCGGGATTGCGCCGAAGAGGACGAAGGTGATTGGGAGTAAAGCCCATTGTAAAAATACGACGATGATTGTTTGCCAGCGTGGGATGTATTTGGGGCGCGGGGGTAAAAGAGTTGCAGAGAGTACTGCGGAGATGAGTACGCCTACCATGGCAAAGCGCATTAGCCACTCCAGTGTAAATGGAGTGTTTTGGAATACTGCATAGGAGCGGAACTGCTCGGGGGCGAACCAAAATGGGAGTTGGCCGAGTAGGAAGATGAGGAGCGGGACTGTGGCCCAGGTGTACATGCCTTCGAGTTGTTTAAATAAAAAGCGGATCTTTAAGCCAAGAGGCATGATTTTATCGCGCGAAAAACTCATGGCCATGAATGGGAAGTTTTCCACTCCCCAAGCCCAACGGCGCAATTGTTTGTAAAGGGCGAATAACGCGTTTGTATATGACCCCGACATAACTGTGTCCATAGAAACGGGTAGATAGATTGGTTCGACCCGGTAATCGCCGTGATAGTGGTTAAAAGCTTGTAAGAAAATGCGGGAATCCTCGCTTACAATGTCTTTTTGCCAAAAACCAACATCCAAGAGCATGCGCCAGGTCATGCTGTGAGAGGAGAAGGTCATCATTGTTTCGGGGCGGGCAAGCTCGGTCATGAGCCAAAAGGTTGTGCCAAACATGGCCACGCGGACCGCGGCGGGTGATTCCCAAAGGTTGTTGTTGTAAAGAACCACGGGTTGATAAGAACAGCGCAGAGGCTCGTCGACGGTGAGGAATTTGTAGGTGATGCAGGCAAAATATTGTGGGTGCGCGATTGTATCCACATCAAATGCCGTGACCATGATTTTATCGGGGTCAATATCCAGAGCTTCGATTTTAGCAACCAATTGATGGCCCATATAATTCATATTCGAGCCTTTGCCGGGGATTTCTTCGGGGAGATCTTTGGGGTGAATTGTAGTATAAAAAGCTTTGAATTTGCCTTTGAACTCTTGTTTTAACTTTTCCGCGTTGGCTTCGAATCTTTCTTTGTCACGCTCTTCGCCGCCCAAGACTATCAGCATGTGGTCGGCGGGGTAGTTGGAATCCAGCAGAGCCCTAAGGCTGTCGCGTAAAACCACGTACTCCTCTTTGTATGTTGGAAGCATTACAAGATGGTGGACTTCGTTAAAACCGGGCAAGGCTTGAGCCATTTTAAGCCAATCTTTTTTGATGTCCGAGCGGTAAGAGAACCAGGAGAGAATTAGGTACGGCAAAAAGTAGGCAACGCGGAAGAGCCAGTATAAATCGTAGATGATGATAAAATAAACCACCCAAAGAGGGCGAATGAATGATAAGCTGATGCTTAAGATGATTGTAAGCCAAACCAGAAGTGCCGGGATTATTTCGTAAAATCTTTTCTCTATCCTTTCTTTGTTCATATTTTTTTGGACATGGTTATGTTTGGCTCTGCGTCGTATATAGGATCCGCGTATTTTAATTTTTTCAGATTGCCTGACGAGATCTTTTTGACGACTTCGGCCAGACTCCCCGACTCTTCCACGGTTATGCCATAAAGAGGTTTTGCGAAAATGCGCGATAGCAAGTTGGCAACGAGTACACCGGCGCGAATTGCCGAGAATGATCCCGGCCCTTGCACAACCACTATACCATCTGCGTCAGTAATTTTGTCTTTGGGGAATTTGCGGGCGATTGTGCCCACGAGTGAGCCGGGTTTTATCTCGAAAGATTTGATTGTATTTTTTTGTTCACTTAAAAAACCCAGGTCAGCCAAGGCGCGCGCATGAGTATCGATGTAGAACAAAGGCATAATATATTAGGGACACGTCTTAACGTCGTAACGTCTTAACGGGATTGCTGAGTTTGCTGCGTTATGACTTTAAGACGTTAGGACTTTATGACATTCAACGGGAAGGAACTCGTCTTAACGTCGTAACGTCTTAACGGGATTGGATTTGGTTTGTACGTTATGACGTTAGGACTTTATGACGTTAAGACTCCTGTTGTTACATTATGCCACAGGTTTCTTGATTCGTTTATCGACAGCTACGTGTTGCTCGGCATTTAGTACGGATGCAAGGAAACGGTCGGCAATATCTTGGCGGTAGGAGTACTCGGCCGGGGTGAGGCAGGTGTAGTTGATATCAAAGCCAAGAGCGGTTTCGGATTTTTGAACAATACGGCGCAATTCGTCTTTGTCTGCGATTTCACCGATAATGAACAAATCCACAGGCGCTGTTTTACCTAAAAACGTTCCCATAAAAGCAAGATATGTGATATCGCCCAAGGCTGAGATTTCTTTATCCAGTTTGCGGTCCATGAGAAAATGGGATTTGCCTAAAAGTGATTGCATCTCCTTCAGTAGTGGGAAGCCTTTGTTGACTATGTAGTATTTACGCTTTAAACCCGGTCTTTTTGCGCTGTCATCGTCTTTATCCTCGGCTTCGATTATTAAGCCCACTTTGATAAGATTATCGATTTCACGGCGCACCGCGTTTATTTGCGTATCTATTTCACGAGTAAGCTCACGGATAAAATAAGCCTCATCCGGTTTGGTTAAGAACAAATTTAGGAGCTTTACGCGGGTCTTTGACCCAAAAAGGTGTTCAAGCATATTATCTTCCACTATCCTGCCCTTTTCGAGCGAGCTTGACAAGAGGTGCCCCATTTTGTACTCAGATACTATCCCCCATAGACGAAATAGCTATAAATTGCGTATACTTTTAAATAACATACATGTCTGATAAATTTTTCCGCTTTGCGGACATTGAATTTGGCAACAGCCCAACAAATGAGAACATCGTTGGGGTGTTTCGTTTTGAGCAGGGCCGTCAAAATAGGCAAGGCCCGTATCATATCGTTGTGGCCGAGATAGATTCGGCCTTGTACGCTTATGAGCAATTGCTCGATACAATCAATTCGACCGTTGAACAATCACGAACACTAATGGCCGGTATGGCTCTCGACCCGTTTGCGAGATTTGAAAAGATAATCGAAAGGGTGAACGAAGCAATAACGGTTTTTCAGGAAAAAGAGCCAACGCCGATTAATTGGGATCGATTGAATATCTTTATCATGGAATGCTCCGGAGATCAGTTGTGTTTATCCGGCCACGGTAAGCTGATGAATTTGTTTTTAAAAAAGCAAGGCAATGAGTATCAAACGTTTGATCTATGCGGATCTCTCGAACAGCCCGCGGTAACAGACCCGAATAAAGTTTTTGCATCTCTAATCTGCGGTGATATGCATGCGGGTGATATCTTTTTTATTGGTACCAACAATTTTGAGCGTACAAAAGACAAATTAAGAATTAAAGAAAGATTTTCCGAGTTGCCCATGGTTTCGGCCGCTACCGAGGTAAAACGCGATTTGGAAAAAGAGAATATTTTGGATGATTTTGTGGCACTATCCATTTCGCTTAATGAAGATGATGCTCCTAATTTTGTAGATAGAAAGCCTAAAAAGCAGGCCGAGGAATCTTTAAATAATTTAAAGAAAAGTGAAGATGATGTTAGGCAAACTTTGGCACCTTCCATCAGCCCGCTTAAGGGCCATAAGCAAGAATCCGAAACCAGCGCCAAACCAAGAATCCCTTCTCCGGTGGCATCTTTGCAAAAAACTTGGCAAAAAGTTTTACACAAAATTACAACGAGGCGTATAAAGGCCACTCCGGCCTCGGAAAACGCTTTACGCGGTTTACACGCCGGGCGCGGAAGTTTTTTTACCACACAACGAAAAGTGATGATGGGTATTGCTGTAGTCGTTTTGATTCTTTTAGTCGTAGCCTTTTCAAGCTGGCAAAGAAGTAAGCGCATTGCAGCCGAACAAGCCGCTTGGGAGCAAAGCTTTGCCGAGGTAACCGACCTGCGCAACAGAGCCGAGAACGATCTTTTATACGCTAAAGATACGCAAGCCTCTACAAAAATTACCGAAGCTGAACAAATAATCAGTTCTTTGGACATGGGAACAGACGATAGAAAAACCAGAATTGAATCATTGCAAAGCGAGTTTGAACAGCTCAAGAACAGATTGCGAAAAATCGTGGCTGTAAGCGGAATAGCAGAATTGTATTCTCTGCCCGTGGTTGCTCAAGACGGAATGCTAACCGCTCCGATTATGACCGAGGAGAAGGCGTATATTGTTGATAATGAAAATCGAAAAATCGTTATAATAACATTGGCCTCCAGAGAAAAAAGCGAAATCAATCTCCCCGACCCTGCCGGCAAGATAATCGGAGGTTCTTTGGGTGATAAATCCGTAGTATTTATGGATGATAAAGGTAAATTTTACGGCGTCACGGTAGCGGACAATGATTTTACTCCTTTAAACTCTTTTGCCAACACAAGCTCCACCAACGATTTCTTACTATATAATAAGCGTGCATATGTTTTAGATGGTGTTGCCGGACAAATCTACAGGCTCGGCGCCACAAGTGCGGGATTCAGCGGACCAAGTACATATTTTGAAGAAAATAATGACTTGGCTAAAGGCGCTGTAAGCTTGGCAATAGACAGCAATGTTTATATAGCCAGATCCAACGGAACCATCACCAAGTTTCTATCCGGCGAACAAGAGGCTTTTGGTTTGGGCACGGTAGACCCGGCGCTCAGGTCTATTTCAGCAATTTGGACAGATACCGAAGATTCAAGATTAATCGTTACCGACCCGGCAGAAAAGAGATTATTGATATTTGATAAAAACGGGCTTCTAACAGCTCAACTTACCTCTAATGAGTTTGGAACTCTAAGAGATGTTTCCTCCCGTCTAAACGCAAAACAAGCGCTTGTAGTGAGTGATAATAGATTGCTTTTGGTACCTTTGCCTTAACGGTTAGTTCCCCGCCTTCGCGGGGATGACGACTATCAAAAAACGCTCCGATTAATCGGAGCGTTTTTGCGATATGCGAATTTCGAAATTCGATGTTCGATAGTAAGATAGTTAATTGAGTTCGCAGGAACCGCCGGCTTCTTCGATCTTTTTCTTGATCTCTTCGGCTTCGGCTTTGGCAACACCTTCTTTGATAACTTTAGGAGCGCCATCTACCATATCTTTAGCTTCTTTAAGGCCAAGGCCGGTAACTTCGCGAACAACTTTGATGACACCAATTTTGTTGCCACCGGCTGCTGTAAGCTCGATGTTAAAGTCTGATTTTTCTTCTGCTGCTTCGGCACCGCCCGCTGCACCACCGGCCATCATGACAGGAGCTGCCGCGCTAACACCGAATTTTTCTTCGAGAACTTTTACAAGTTCGGATAAATCGAGAACCGAGAGTTTCTCTACGCTTTCTACGATTGTTTTAAATTTTTCAGGCACTACAACCTCTTTTTTCTCCTCTGTTGCCTGAACTTGTGCTTCGTCGGACATAATCTTATTTTAATTAATAAATAATAGATAATAAATAATAAAGATTCGTCGCTCGTCGCACGTCCTACGTCCCACGTCTTAACTCGTGATAAACGTTATGAACGTTACAAGCGCAATCTTATTCTTTCGGAGCTTCTGCACCCTCCGTAGCCTCTGGCGTAGGGGGGTCGGCTGGAGTTTCCTCTGCTTTAGGAGCTTCCGTACTCTCTGTAGCCTCTGGCGAAGGAGAGTCGGCAGGTTTTTCTTCAGCTGGTGCTGCGGCGACTTCTGCCTCGGCTTTTGGAGCTTCAGGAGCCGGCGCGGGTGCACCTTCCGCTTCCTCTTTCTTGGCGCGGATTGCGTCCAAGGCGCGAACGAATCCGGAGGTTGGGCCGTTGATGACATTTAGGAACATGCCATATAGTTGAGTGCGGCCCGGGAGTTTGGAAAGGGAGACAACGTAATCTTGTGTTACAACCGATCCGTTGAACAAGCCTCCAACCAATTGCAAGGTTGTTGATTTGGTCATGTCGCCCAAAATCTTTGCAGGTGCTACCTCGTCATCAGTACCAAACGCAAGGCCGAGCATTCCGGGGAAATCTTTGGAATTGATCTCGAAGCCGGCTTCTTTGGCGGCGCGGTTGATGAGAGTCTTTTTAGCAACCACATAAGGAATCTTACTTTCGAACATTTTGTCGCGAAGTTCATCAACTTGCGGAACAGTAAGACCTTGGTAGTTCGCAAAAACAACTGAAGGGCTATCTTTGAAGAGCTGAGTAAGTGAATTTATGATCACTTCTTTTTCTTGACGTGTTTTTGGCATAAATACTATTCGTATTACGTTTATAACGTTAATCCGTTTATAACGAGTTTTGAAGTTAACTAAAGCTACCGCTCCACTCGTTATGAACGTTACAAACGTTATGAACGATTATTTGTGATTCGACCTTTAACTAATAAATTACCAATAATCTTTCGTACATGGTCCTGCGTACATGGTCCTGGCGTTGAACGGAGCCAGGACTTAGGACGATGTACCTAGGACCAGATAAGTTATTGGTTATTAAAGAAACCCACAGCATCCTGTGGGGTAAAATCGCTAAATTGAGCGATATTTACAGCCTCGGCAGGGGATTTTTTAACTCCTTTTTAAGCGGAGCCCTGCTGTCTTTGGATGTGTGATGGGGGTAGTATAGATAACTAAGATATTTATGTCAATACAGTGATCGTCCCGCGTCGCACGTCCTACGTCCCTCGTTGACCAATCAAAACTACACTCAAGTCCTTTAAGGCGAAAGTCTGTATAGATTAACCCTCTAAATCTCCCTTGTCAGGGAGACTTGTAAACTGGTTTTTAAAGCCCCTCCTTGACAAGGGAGGGGTTTGGGGTGGGTTGTACTAAGGCTTAAAGCCACTCGCAATCAGGTTCTGTACCGGAATAAAAAGCGGTTCTGGGAGACTATCCCAATTGTGCCATTCCCAGCACTCGCATTTATCCGGCTCCATGATTTGCGGTTCCCCTGCCGGGGCATCGGCGAGCATGTAGATTGTGATGTAGTGTTTATCTTCATCCGGCATTTTGTCGTTGGTGGCTGTGGCAAAGCGGATGTTCTCTATGTCTAAGCCGCACTCTTCTTTGGTTTCACGCGCCGCGCACTCTTCCCATGTTTCCATCCACTCCAAGTGACCGCCCGGGAAACTCCAATGACCCGAGCCGTGTGCGCCTTTGCGTTTGTGCAAAAGGACTTTTCCTTCGCGGAGGATAATGACTCCGAGACCGACTCTGACGACGCTCATAAATAATAAATTACAAGGCTCTAGACTAGCAAACTCTATGCTAAAATAGAGATATGCTCGTCAACAAAGCTAAAATATCAGACTACAAGATTA